>NZ_JBJLSJ010000025.1:0-73171 GCF_050871975.1 Kineococcus rugosus
TGGGCCCAGCCCTGCGCCGAGCGCACGTCCAGCACCACCGGGGCCTCCCCGGCGGCGCGGGCCGCGGCCAGGTCGGCGGGGTCGGTCTGGAAGGCCAGCTGGGCGGCGAAGAAGGCCACCGCGGGGTCCTCGTGGGTCATGCCGTCATCGAACCCGGCCGGGAGCCGACGGGCCAGGGGCGTTCGGCGGCGATCGGGCCGGTCGGCCGGTGATCGGCCGCCGACCGGTTGCGCCGGCTCACCGACAGCGGCGTCATCACCGGCTACAGCGCGGTCCTGGACCCCGAGGCGCTGGGGTACGCCGTCACCGCCTTCGTGCGCCTGGCGTACCCGACCGGCAACTACAAGCCGTTCCACGACCTGCTGGACACCACCCCCGAGGTCGTCGAGGCCCACCACGTGACCGGCGACGACTGCTTCGTGCTGAAGGTGCTGGCGCGCTCCATGCGCGACCTCGAACGCCTCACCGGGAAACTGGCGACCCTGGGCGCCGTCACCACCAGCGTCGTGTACTCCAGCCCGCTGCCGCGGCGGCGCCTGAGCCCGGCGTGAGCGCCGGGGGTCGTCGCGACCCCCGGCGCCCACCGGCCGGTGGGCCGGTCAGACCGCGTCGGAGCGGCGCCGCGCGGCGTACGCGTCGAGTTCGGCGGACGTCCGCTGCGCGTCCCAGCCCTCGGCCAGGGCCCGGTGCAGCAGTTCGGTCTGCGACAGCGGGTTCAGGCCCCCGACGTTGGGGTCGAGGTCGAGGTTCGTCGGGAACGGGTACCCGTCGGCGGCGCTGGTGACGGCGTTGGCGAGGAACTCCTCGGAGGCGCCGGACCCCTTGCGGGACAGCAGGGCCGGGTAGACGGCCTTCGCCACCTCGACCCGGTCGACGGTCTCCATGGCCCGGCCGAACGCCGAGGAGACCTGCAGGAGGTTCGCCGAGCGCTGCACGTCGGCGGACACGTTCGAGCCCGCGCCGTGGAACAGGGCCGGGTTGAAGAACCCGGCGTCGCCCTTGGCCAGCGGCAGCTGCACGTGGTGCCGGGCGAAGTGCTCGCGGAACTCCGGCAGGCGCCACGCGAGGTAGCCCTGCGGGTACTGGTGGGAGTGCGGCAGGTAGAGGGTCGGGCCGGACTCGACCGGCATGTCGCTGTGGGCGACGGCGCCCTGCAGGGTGAGGACGGGGGAGAGCAGGTGGACGTGCGCGGGGTAGCGGGCCGCGACGGGGTTCGACAGGAACCCGAGGTGGTGGTCGCGGTGCGGGTCCTGCGCCCGGCCGCCGGGGCGGACGAGGTTGACCTGGGAGGTGACCTGGTAGCCGGGGCCGAGCCAGGCGGTGGCGACGAGGGCGAGGACGTCGTTGGCGTAGTAGTCGACGAACGCCTCGAGGTCGCGGACGGCGAGCTTCTCCAAGGCGTTCCAGACGCGGTCGTTGACGCCGGCTGTGGCGAAGTGGTCGCCCTCGGCGGTGCCGGCGGCCTTCTCGTCGGCGACGACCGCGTCGAACACGACGCTGACGCGGTCGACGACGCCGAGGTCGTCGAAGACGCCCTTGAACACCGCTGCGCCCGAGCCGTCGGTGAGGGCGCGGACCAGTTAGGCCTCGACGGCCTCGCGGTCGTGGGCCACGGCCGAGCGCAGCGAGCCGGCGTCGTGGACCAGCACGTTCTGCTGGACGTCGGCGGCGTGGGGGTGGTCGGCGAGGTCGGTGGTGCGGTCGACGAGCTCGGCGAACTCGGCGAGGTCGCAGTCGCTCTCGCGGAAGCGGATGGGGTGGGTGGTCATGGACGTCTCCTCGTCGCGGGTCGGGCGCAGCCGGGAGCTCAGGTGTACCGACCACTGAGGTTGGTGACGCGCGAGGCGGGGGGTAGCCCGCCGAGGGCGGTGTGGTGACGATGATGGTCGTGGGTGTGCAGCCAGGGGCTGGCAAGGTCCGGGGCCGGTGGGGCAGGGTCCGCTCGTGGACGGTGCCGGTGGCGGTCGGGGCGGCGGTGGAGTCGCGGGATCGGTAGTCGGCTCCGTCATCGCTCGAGCAGCGCGTGACGCTGATGCCGCAGCCGGCGAGCCGGTCGTGGGCCCGAGCCCGGAACGCGGCCGCCGTGGAGCCCTCCTCATCGGCGAGGATCTCGGTGTGGGCCGGACGGGAGTGGTCATCGAGGACGGTGTGCAGGTAGCCGTGGCCGAGGGTGTGAGGCCGTGCGGCGTTGCCGCGGAAGCGCCAGCCGCCGCCGCCCGCCGTGCTCGTCGCGGCTCGACCCCGGTGGCGACGCGTGTGGAACTGGATCCGCAGCATCTGACCTTCTCGCCTTCAACCGTCCCGGCACGGCTGCAGGGGGAAGAGACCGGCCCGACGGTGAGCCCAGGTGGTGGGCGCGGCACTGGTCGCGGACGCGAGCGCAGACGGGTCGCCACGACGACCGACCCTGCAGGTGGAGGAACTGGGGGAGAAGACGGTGCTCATCGCCGGACGCGCGCGAGCGTCGGCGCGTGGAGTCGATGAGCCGAGGCGACCAGGGGCCGCTCGTCGCCGGCGCCTGCCTGGCCCCGGCCGGGTAGCGACCTCCCCCGCCGTCCGGCGCTCGCTGAGGTGCGGTGCGACGGTGGCTGCGGATGAGGAGTGGGAAGGGTTCCCTTACGATCACTGCAGGTCCGCGAGTGCGTTCGAGCCGAGGAGGCCCGTCGTGTCCGTCTTCCCGCCACCGCGTGCTGCCCAAGCCCCGGACGGCACGTCGCGGTGGCTGCGGACGCTGGACGTCGTCGTGGCCGCGGGGGTCTTCCTCTACAACCTGCCGATCCAGCGCGCCTACGTCCCGCACGGAGCCCCCGAAGTGCTCGGGGTGGTCCTCTCCCTGGCGTTGTGCGCACCGTTCCTGGCCAGTCGGCGCCGCCCACGTCTCGCCTTCGCGCTGATGGTGGCGGCCGCGTCGGTGCAGGTGCTGGCGGGCATGCCGCCGATCCCCGCGGACGTCATCCTGCTGGCCGGCCTCTACGCCGTGGCCTCCCGCTGTTCGCGGGCGACGTCGCTGGCGGCGGCGGCCGTCCTGGAGGTCCTGGTCGTCGTCGGTGCCCTGCGTTTCGGTGCCGCGCCGGTGCCGACGGTGGCGGCTGCGGCGGTGGCCAGCGTGCTCATCGCCTCGGTGTGGATGTGGGGTTTCACCATCGGGCTGCGCCGGGCCTACGTGGCGGGTCTGGCCGAGCGCGCCGAGCAGGCCGAGCGCTCCCGCGACGACCAGGCGCGGATCGCCGCGGTCGAGGAGCGTGCCCGCATCGCCCGGGAGATCCACGACATCGTCTCCCACAGCCTCAGCGTCGTCGTCGTGATGTCCGAGGGGGCGGCGGGTCTGGTGCACACCGACCCGCACCGTTCGGAGCAGGCGATGCGGGAGGTGACCCGCACCGGGCGCACCGCGCTGGCCGAGATGCGCCGGATGCTGGGGGTGCTGCGCGAGGAGGAAGCCGGTTCGCACGCACCCCAGCCGGGGACGGCCGAACTGCCCGCTCTCGTCGAGCAGGTCCGCCGGGCCGGGACGGCGGTGGACCTCCACGTCGGGGGGCAGGTGCGGCCGCTGGGGGCGGGCACGGAACTGGTCGTGTACCGGATCGTGCAGGAGGCGCTGACCAACGTGCGCAAGCACGCCGGCCCCGACGCCGGCGACGTGCAGGTGCGGGTGGACTACCACCCCGACCGGGTGGACGTCCTCGTGCGCGACGAGGGCCGTGGCCGGGGCGCTGCCGCGCCCGGGCACGGGCTGACGGGGATGCGTGAACGGGTCCAGACGTACGGGGGCCGGCTGCACGCCGGCCCCCGGGCGGACGGTTCCGGGTTCGAGGTGGCGGCGACCTTGCCGTCCGCCGGTCGAGAACCCGTGACCAGCACAGGTGGGAGCAGCCGGTGAGCGGATCCGTCGAGAACACGCACGAGGCCGTCGCGGACGCCGGCGGGCAGTCGTCCGTGACGCGTGTGGTGCTGGTCGACGACCAGGAACTGATCCGCGCCGGTTTCCGGATGGTGCTGGACGCCCAGGCGGACATCGACGTCGTGGGGGAGGCCGACGACGGCGACAGCGCGCTGCGCCTGCTCGCGGACCTGCCCGGCGGGGTGGACGTGGTGCTGATGGACGTCCGGATGCCGCGCATGGACGGCGTCGAGGCCACCCGGCGCATCTGCAGCACCGACGGCCCGCAGGTGCTGGTCCTGACGACCTTCGACCTGGACGAGTACGCCTACGACTCCCTGCGCGCCGGAGCCAGCGGTTTCCTGCTCAAGGACGCACCGCTGGCAGAACTGGTGTCGGCGATCCGTCACATCCACGCCGGTGACGCGGTCGTCGCGCCGAGCACGACGCGCCGGTTGCTCAGTCACTTCGCCGAACCGGTGGGCACCGCGCCCGGCAGCGCGACCCCTGCGGACCGGGCCGACCCCGAGGTGGCGGCACCGACCGGGTTGGCTGAACTCACGCCCCGGGAGCACGAAGTCTTCCTGAGCGTCGCGCGAGGACTGTCCAACGCCGAGATCGCGCAGGAACTGGTCATCTCCGAGGGCACGGTGAAGATCCACGTCGGCCGCATCCTCACCAAACTGAGCCTGCGGGACCGGGTGCAGGTCGTGGTGACCGCCTACGAGAGCGGGCTGATCACCGCCGGTGGTCCGCCCCGCTCCCGGTGACCTCTCCCGTGACCCGCTCGAGAAATCTCCCGCGACGCCCCCACCCTTCCGGGCCCGCCCGGTCCTGCGACCGTCCGGGTCACCCGGTCAGCGGATGTCGCGGCGCTCCAGGGCGCGGGCGCTGGCGAGCACCAGCGCCGCGGACAGCGCCAGGGCCAGGGCGGTGAGCAGGGGACTGACGGCGGTGAGCGAGGCCCCGGCGTCGGCGAAGACTCCCGTGCCCAGCTGGGTGGCCCGGCTGAGCAGCCCGTGGGGCAGCAACGCACCCACGTCGGCGGGCGCGGCCAGCAGCACCAGCGTCGAGGCCACCGACCCCAGCAGGGCCACGGCCAGGGGAGCGGCGAAGGACTTCATGACCATCGACAGCCACGACTGCAGCGCAGCCACCGGGACACCGGCCACGACGATCACCAGGCTGGCCAGCAGGTAACGGCCCGGCAGCATCCCCGGCAGGTCGAACACCAGTTTCCCGGCGGCCACCACTCCCAGCAGCAGCACCAGTTGCATGAGCGCGGACAACGCCACGACCGCCGCCACCTTGCCGAGCACGACCTGCCGGCCCGGCACCCCGGCCGTCATCAGCGCGTTCCAGTTGCCGCCGCGGTGCTCCACCCGCCAGACCAGCGACGCCAGCGCCGCGATGCCCAGCGACAACGGGAGCAGGCCGTAGAACACCACGGCCCGCAACCACAGGGTGTCCCACCCGTCGGCCAACCCTTGCCCCGACAGGGCTGAGTTCGCCGACCCGGTCGCCACCGCCATCAACGGCAGGGCGATCACGACGGCCCAGCTGGCCGAACGCCTGAGCTTGAGAACTTCAGCGCGAACAGAACCCACGTCAGATCTCCTTCCGGTCCAGCCGGGCGGTGAACAGGACGACGACGGCGACGGCCACCACCGTCAGGGCCACGACGCCGCCGTAGGAGGGGGCGACGTCGACGAGAACCGCGTCGCGGTAGTCCACCGGGGCGGACAGCGCGTAGTACCCCCAGGGCGTCAGGTGGGCCAGAGCCCGGGGCGCCCCCGCGCTGATGACGGCCAGGAACACCCCCAGCAGGCCTGCACCGACACCGATGAGCTGGTTCTCCCAGCGCGCCGCCAGCAGCACGTGGGCCGCCAGCAGCACCAGGTTCACCGCCAGGACGCAAGCCGTGTAGGCCAACCACTCCGGGACCGGGAATGGCGCGGCGATACCGACCGCGAACCCCGCGACGGCGACCAGGACGCTCTGCACCCCGGTCACGGCCGCCAGGACCGAGCCGCAGGCGAGCAGTTTCGCCCGGCACAACCGCCCCGGGGCCAGGCCGGCGCCGTGCGTGAGCATCCACCCCCGCCCCTGGTGCTCGACGTCGACCTGGCGGCTGGCCAGCACGGCGATGAGGACGGGGGAGACCAGTGGGACCGCGGTCGACATGCCCAGCAGCAGGCGTTCCCACGCCCGCCCCTGCGGGTCAGCGGCGGCGGCGGCGAAGGTGGGACTGGCCAGTTCCACGCAGGAGAGCACGACCACGCCCAGCACCATCAGCGCGGTGACCGGGAGGACGCGCAGGCGCCGCATCTTGGCGAACTCGTTGCCCACAGCCCGCAGGGTGCTCACCGTGGCAGCTGGTTTCTCGGCTACCCGAGGCGGCTGGCGTGGGTTTCGCGGTCCGGGAGTGAGGGGCAGGGTGTCGGTCACAGGGTCCGCCCCCCACCGGTCAGGTCGATGAACACGTCCTCCAGGGACTGCTCCCGGCGGCGGACGCCGTGGACGCCGACTCCGGCGCCCACCAGTTCGCGGACCAGTCGTGCTGTGCCATCGGGGTCCAGCCCGGGGACCCGGACGCTG
Organism: Kineococcus rugosus; assembly: GCF_050871975.1. Classification (NCBI taxonomy): domain Bacteria; kingdom Bacillati; phylum Actinomycetota; class Actinomycetes; order Kineosporiales; family Kineosporiaceae; genus Kineococcus; species Kineococcus rugosus. The sequence continues at coordinate 6,479 of NZ_JBJLSJ010000025.1, forward strand.
TCCCCGACCCGGCTGGCCCGGTTGGCCTGCCGGGTTCGGCTGAGGGCCAGGGCGCGGTCGGGGTCGAAGGTGTCGACCAGGACGTCGGGGGTGGTGCGGGTCAGCAGTTCCTCACGGGTGCCCTGGAAGATGAGCCGCCCGCCGTCGATGATGCCCAGCACGTTCGCGGTGCGGTCGATCTCCCCGAGCAGGTGACTGGACACCATGACGGTGACCCCGTCATCGGCCAGGGCGCGCAGCAACTCCCGGATCTCCTCGATACCGGCCGGGTCGAGCCCGTTGGTGGGTTCGTCCAGGACGAGCAGGCGGGGCCGGCGGGCCAGCGCCATCGCGATCCCCAGCCGTTGCTTCATGCCCAGGGAGTAGTCGCGGACCTTCTTGTCCAGCTGGTCCTGCAGTCGCACGGTGCGGGCGGCGGCTTGCACCTGAGTCTCGTCCAGGCCCAGCAGGCGCTGCACCAGCCGCAGGTTCTCCCCCCCGGTCAGGTGCAGGTAGGCCGGCGGGGCCTCGATGAGGGAGCCGACGTGCGCCAGCAGTTCGTGCCGGGTCTGCGGCACCACGGGCCGGCCCATCAGGGTGATCTCCCCGCTCGTGGGGCGCACCAGCGACAGCAGCATCTTCATCGTCGTCGACTTCCCCGAGCCGTTGGGACCCAGGAAGCCGTAGACGCACCCCTCGGGGACGTGCAGATCGACGTCCTCGACGACGGCGCGGTCGCCGTAGCGCTTGCTCAGTGCGTACGTGGTGATGATCTCGGACACGGCACCATGCTGGCGATCTGGACCCGCCGGCGTCGTCTCCCGACGGTCGTATCTTCAGCCCCCCACTGCGCGCGGACTACTACCTCAGGCATACCCACGGACCGGGACGCCCCCACAGCCGCGCACGGCAACGGCATCTCGCCAGGGGCAGAGCCGTGCCAGGCAAGGGGGTGGTCGGGGCCGGGGGAGCTGTCGCCGTCGTGCGTCGGGCTGCCCGGGGGGGGGGGGGGGGCACTGCTGAGGCGATGTCCCTCGGGTTGTTCATCGACCAGGCGGCGATCGAAGGGAAAACCATCGGTGGAACCGTTGTGCGGCAACGCACTTGATGCTGCTCGAGGAGAAACTCGAAGAAACTCGGCGTGTGGGGTTGACGCGTGGTTCGCCGTCTCGGCAAGGTGGTGATCGCAAGGCGGGGTGGTCGACCGGAACGGTCCCACCGGCAGCAGTTTCATCGCTCACCGCCCGACCCCACGCTTCAGTCCTGCGCCCGACCTCATCCCCGTGTCGTGAACCAACGTCCAGGAGACATCGTGATCAACGGTGGATCGTTCGTCGTCCTGCTCCCCGACACCCCGGCTGCGGCCCCGACCGCAGCGCGGCTGGCCCCGGTCTGCGACCTGCGGGTCCCGCACGCCTCCGGCCGTCCCTGGCTGCTGGCCCGCCGCGGCCCGTCCGCGGCCGCTGTCCACGCCGGTGAGCAGCCGTGCCGGCTGGCGATCCTGGGGTGCTCGGACGTGAGTGCGCAGGACCTGGCGCGGGCCGCCGAGCGGGTCCGCACCGCGCAGGACGTGACGACGCTGGCCCAGCGGTGGGCCGGCAGCCACCTGGTCCTGGCCAGCCTGGGAGGACGGGTCCACGCCAGCGGCCCGGCGCTGGAGACCCGCCGCCTGTTCCACGCCGTCCTGGGCGGTGTCCACGTCCTGGCGGACCGCGCCGACGTCCTGGCCGAGCTCGGCGGCTTCGACGTCGACGCCGCCGTGCTGGCCGACCGTCTGGTGCGCTGCCTGCCGCACCCGCTGCGCGACGCCCCGCTGTGGCGGGAGGTCAGTGCTGTGCCCGGTGGGGTGCAGGTGAGCCTCGAGCGCGACGGGCGAGCCGTCGGCAGCCGCCGGTGGTGGCAGCCACCGGCCGCGGAGCTGTCCCGCCGGCAGGGAGCGGTGCTGCTGCGCGACAGCCTCGCCGCCGCGGTCGCCGCCCGCACCGGCGGCGGGCAGGCCGTCACCTGTGACCTGTCCGGGGGGCTGGACTCCACGCCGGTGTGCTACTTCGCCAGCCGGGGTCCCTCCGGGGTGCTGGCCCGCACCCTCTACAACGACGACCCCGGCGGCCGGGAGGACCTGCACTGGGCGCGCATCGCCCTGCAGGCCATGCCCGGGGTGCACACCCACCTCACCGGCTCCACCGACGAGCTGCCGGACTTCTTCGGCGGCCTCCCTTCCCTGCGGGTGCAGTTCGACGAACCCACCCAGGCCGTCACCGCGGGGCCGCGCATCAGCGAGCTGCTGGCTGACGACGCCGGCTGGGGGATCCGGGTGCACCTCAACGGCCTGGGCGGGGACCACCTGCTGCGCGGGGTGCGGGGCTGGCAGCACAGCCTGGCCCGGCGCCGCCCGTTGCTGGCCTGGCGCCGCGCCCGCGCCGAGGACGCCCCGGCCGGGGTGAGCGGGCTGGACACCCTGCGCCAACTGCTGGACCGGCGCAGCTACGCGCAGTGGCTCAGCGCGGTCACCGAGGACGCTGTCGCCGGGGTGGCACCGCCGGAGGTGCCCAGCACCAGCGACTGGTCCACCCGCCCCACCCTGCCGCCCTGGCTGAGCCAGGACGCCCGCGCCAGCGTCATCGAGCACCTGCGCTCCGCGGCGGCTGGCGCTGAGCCCTTCGACACCGACCGCGCGGTGCACCTGGACCTGTCGTTCCTGCGCGACGCCGGCCGTCTGGTGCGCAGCACCGCCCAGATCGGCCAGCCCCTCGCCGTGGCCTACGAGTCCCCGCTGATGGACGACCGCGTCGCCGAGGCGGTCCTGGCGGTGCGCCGCGAGGAGCGCGACACGCCCCTGGAGTGGAAGCCGCTGATGAAGGAGGCCGTCCGCGACCTGCTGCCGCCGGCGTACCTGCGCCGCGTGAACAAGGTGGGTGGATCCCCGCAGGCGGTGCGCGGTTACGCCGCCCACCACCGCACGCTGCTGGAACTGTGCGAGGACTCCGGGCTGGTGCAGGCCGGCGTCCTCGACCTGGACCGGTTCGCGGCCGCCTCCACGCCGGACGCGCTGGCCAGTCCCACCACCCACGTCCACGCCACCGTCAACGCCGCGCTGTTCCTGCGCAACCTCCGCCCCGGCTCCCCGGTGCCCACCGTCGCGGCGGTCACCGGCCGCTCCGCGAGGACGGGCGACGCCGACCGCCCGAGGTCGGCGGCCACCGTCGTGACCGCCGGCTGACACCTTCACGAGCACCACCGCCACCACCACCGCGAGAGACGGGTGAACCGTGAACCCCACCACCAACCCCGGCCACGCCCTGAGCGTCAGCACCGAGTACGGCGACGTCGTCCTGGACGAGACCAACGGCAAGTACTGGCACCTCAACGCCACCGCCAGCCTCGTCCTGGCCGTCCACCGCCGCGGCGGCAGCGCGGAGCAGGCCGTGACCGAGCTGACATCGGCCTACGACGTCGACGAAGCCACCGCCCGCGCCGACGTGACGGCCTTCCTGACCCGCTTCGACGCGCTGGGGCTGACGTGAGCGAGATCCTGCCCACGGCCCCCGCCCACCTCGCTCCCACCGACCGACTGCACATCAGCGCCAGCGTGCTGCTGGCGCGGTGGCTGACCCACCGGTCCCCCCAGCAGTTGCGTCAGCACCTGACCCGCATCGCCCGCGGCGCCCGGCCCGCCACCTACGCCGAAGCCGCCGCCGCCCGCGATGCCGTGCTGACCGCCAGCGCCCGCACCCGCGGTGGCTCGGCGTGCCTGGTGCGCTCGGTCGCCACCGCCCTGGTGTGCCGGGCCCGCGGAACCTGGCCCACGTGGTGCGTCGGTGTCCTGGCCGCACCACCCTTCGCCGCCCACGCTTGGCTCGAGGCCGACGACCGCATCGTCGAGGAACCGACCAGTCGCACCGACTTCCGGACCTTCTTCGCCGTCACGGCAGGAGGAACCGGACCCGAACTCGACCGGCCGACCGGCCGATCGACCGCGACCACCGCAGGGAGGAGGTGACAACCGTGGACAAGACCTACGAGCGCCCCGTGATCGCCGAGCTCGGCACGTTCCTGGAGCAGACCGGCTACGGCATCGGCGGCCAGGTCGAGGGGTGGGTGCCCCTCACCGACCGCCCGCTGTGACCCGGTCACGGTGCAGGAAGCGGCAACCCCGCTCCCCTCGGACCCCCGCGGTCCCTGCGCACACCGCAGGTGCTGCTACCCCGACGACACCGCGAAGGAGGTGAAATCGATGGACAAGACTTACGAGACCCCGGCGGTCGCCGACCTCGGCGACTTCCGCACGGTGACCGGTGAATTCATCGGCCCGCACGACGAAGCGATCCTCCCCTTCGAGGACTACTCGAACGAGGGTTGAGAACACCCGCGACGGGACCAGCGCCCGTCCACCTGAGCGCTCGCTGCGGGGCAGGCACGTCCTGCCCCGCAGCGAGCCGCTCCCCGGCCCACCCGCCACCTGGACGGAACAGGCAGGAAACCCGTGAACCCCGTGGACTCCGTGGACTCCGTCAGCCCCGCGCGCGCCGAAGCTCGGGCGAGCAGCACCGGTCACCGGTTCGCACCTCGGCAGACGCCCTCGACGACGAGAGCTTCCGCGCAGGCGCAGGCTTCGGCGACCGCGAAGCAGGCCACTGACGACGCCGCTGTCGTGCAGGTTTCCGGGCTGCGCATGCGGTACGGCGAGGTCGATGTGCTGCACGGAGTGGACCTGCAGGTGCACGCCGGTCAGATCCTCGCCCTGCTCGGCCCCAACGGCGCCGGCAAGACGAGCACCCTGGAGATCCTGGAAGGTTTCCGCCGCCGCTCCGCCGGCCGCGTCCGCGTCCTGGGCGTCGACCCCGACGACGCCGATGAACGGTGGAGGGCTCGCATCGGTGTGGTCCTGCAGTCCTGGCAGGACCACCGGCGCTGGCGAGTGCGGGACCTGCTGGACCACCTCGGACGCTACTACCGCCCCTACTCCACCCCGCGACGGCCGCGCCCCTACGACACCGACGAGCTGCTGGCGCGGGTGGGGCTGCTCGGGCAGGCGAGTCAGGTGGTGGGCACGCTGTCCGGAGGCCAGCGCCGTCGCCTCGACGTCGCCATCGGCCTGGTCGGCCGCCCCGAGCTGCTGTTCCTGGACGAACCCACCGTCGGCTTCGACCCCCAGGCGCGCCGGGAGTTCCACGCCGTGGTCCGTGAACTCGCCGAACACGACGGCACGAGCATCGTGCTCACCACCCACGACCTGGCCGAAGCCGAAGCGCTGTCCGACACCATCGCGCTGCTCGCCGGTGGCCGCGTCGCTGCCTGCGGCACCAGCGCCGAGCTGGCCGCCCGCTACACCGGCACCAGCACCGTCACCTGCACCCTCGACGGTCGCCCGCACCACAGTCAGGTCACCGACCCCGCCGAGCACCTGCGTCAGCTGCTCGCCGAAGGTGACGTGGCGGACCTCCAGGTCCGCCGGGCGAGCCTGGAAGACACCTACCTCGCGATGGTCGACGAGTTCGAAGGAGGGCGATGATGACCCTCCACCCCTTGCGCCGTCTCCCACAGCGGGACCACCACGTCGCTGCATCCTCACCGGTGCTCAACGCCGTCCGCGCCGGCCTGCGCCGTAGTCTGATCGAGGTGCGGCAGAACCTGCCCCTGGTGGTGAACTACGCCTTCTTCCCGCTCATCGCCCTGCTCGTGGTGCACCTGCTGCGCGGCACCGCCGTTCCCGGGGCGGCGGTCGGGCTGGGGACGCACGCGGTCCCGGGGATCCTGGCGGTCAACATCGTCTTCACCGGCGTCATGGGACTGGCCACCACCCTCATGAGCGAGCGCGCCGACGGCACCCTGCTGCGGGCGCGCACCGTCCCGCACGGCGTCCTGGGCTACCTGGTCGCCAAAATCACCGGTCAGATCCTCATGACCTTCGTGACCTTGGCCGTCGTCCTGGCCGTCGCCGCGCTGCTGCTCGACGGCCTCCAGCCGTTCGGCGCCGGCCGCCTGCTCACCCTGGCCTGCGTGGTGCCCCTGGGCCTGCTGGCCACGCTGCCCTTCGGGGCGGTCCTCGGATCGGTGCTGCCGCACCCTCGCCAGCTCGGCTTCGTCTCGCTCCTGCTGATGGGGTTGACCGCGGTCTCGGGAGTCTTCTACCCCCTGGCCGCTCACGCGCCGTGGATGCAGGTCATCGGGCAGGTCTTCCCGCTGTACTGGATCGCGCTGGGCCTGCGGTCGGCGTTCCTGCCGGCCGACGTGGTCACTGCCGAGATCGACGCTTCCTGGCGGATCGGTGAGTGCATCACCGTCTTGGGGGCGTGGTCGGCGATCGGCGTCGCCATCGCCCTCGTCGTCTTGCGCCGCAGTGCTCAGCGTCAAGGGGGGACGCGGCTGCGCGCAGCACGCCGCTGAGGTGGTGTCGCACGCGCCTGACCGCTCCCTGTTCCAGCAGCTCGATCCGTCGGTGGGTCTCGCGCAGTTCGGCGTTGTCGCTGCCGCTTCTGCCGGGCTCGATGCCGGCGTCGATGCCGACCACGGCTGCGGTTCGCTCCCAGGTCACAGCGGGATCGCGGCCCCGGGTGACGCGCACGACGTCTTCTCGGTGATCGCAGGAGCAGGGCTCGGGCGCAGCGACACCTCTCCAGGCCGCCCCCGTGGGCGAGCCGGCTCCGTTGTCACCGACGTCCATGGTCAGTGCACCCGGGCGCCGGTCGGTGCGGGGTCGCGGCGGCTCCGGCGGCGCAGGGCGAGTTCCCGCAGCGCCAGGAACAGCGGGAAGGTGAACGCGAGGGCGACGGCGAAGGTGAGCGGCACGAGGAGCCAGCTCCACCGCGTCCAGCCCAGCCGCCGGCTCTCGACGACGAACAGCACGCAGGCGGCGAGGGCGGTGACGACGACGTCGACGGCGGCCGAGGAGCTGGCGGGGTTGACGAACCAGGCCTCGACGTAGCCCAGGCCCTGCGGGTCGGCCATGAAGCGGAGGTTGAGGGTCCAGGTGCCGGCGAGGCCGGCGAGGGCGAAGGCGAACCACAGGACGGCGAGCGGGAGGTTCCCGCGGGGAGTGGTGGTCACGGGTTGACAGTAACACTATCGATAGCGAAACTGTCGATGTGCGCATCTCCGAGCTCAGCGACCGCAGCGGCGTCAGCGCGGCCTCGATCAAGTACTACGCCCGCGAGGGGTTGCTGCCCGCCGGGGAGCGCACCGGCTACAACCAGACCGACTACTCCGAGGCGCACCTCGAACGCCTGCGCCTGATCCGGTCGCTGATCGACGTCGGCGGCCTGACCGTCGCGGCGACCGCCCGCGTCCTGTCCGCCGTCGACGATCCCGGCCTCCCCCTCCAGGAAGTCATGGGCGTCGCCCAGTCCGCTCTGCCGCAACGGATCGCCCCGCCCACCGCGGACTCGGTCCGCCGCGTCGAGGAACTCGCCGCCGCCCACGGCTGGTGCACCCACCACGGCGATCCCGCGGTGCGCGCCGCCGCCGCCGTCCTCGACGCCTACGCCGCCGTCGGCCGCGACGACCTCGCCGCGGTCCTGCCCGCCTACGCCCGCGCCGCCGACCTCGTCGCCGAGGCCGACCTCGACGCCGTCGGCGCCTCCGTCGACGCCGCCCGCGCCGGCGGCGACCGCGAGGCCACCGCCCAGACCGTCGTCATCGGCACCGTCCTCGGCGACCAGCTCCTGGCCGGGCTGCGCCGCATCGCCCAGCAGAACGTCGCCTCCCGCCGCTACGGCCCACCGCCCGAAGGGACCAGCTCGTGAGCACCCTCGCCCCCAGCCCCGCACCCGCCGTCCCCACCCCCGCCCGCTGGAACCGCCCGCTGGTCGCCCTCGCCGCCGCGATGGCCGTCCTCGCCGTCGTCACCGCGGTCCTCGCCGTCGTCGACCCCCAGCGGGTCCTGGGGCAGAACGCCTGGTTCAAACCCCTGAAGTTCGCCCTGTCCATCGGGGTCTACGCCCTCACCCTGGCCTGGCTCGTCGGCCTGCCCGGGCTGCGCCGCCCCCGCGTCGCCGCCGGCGCCGCCGCGGTCGCCACCGCCGGGCTCGTCGTCGAGATCGTGGTCATCGTGTGGGCCGCCGCCACCGGCACCACCAGCCACTTCAACGTCTCCACCCCGCTGCACCGCACGCTGTTCGCGCTCATGGGCGTCTCGATCGTCGTGGTCTGGGTCGTGACGCTCGTCGTCGGCCTGCTCGTGTTCCGCACCCCGCTGCCCGACCGCGCCCGGACCTTCGCGGTGCGCGCCGGCGTGGTCCTCGGGCTGGTCGGCATGGCGCTGGCGTTCCTCATGACGTCCCCGACCCCCGAGCAGCTCGACGACTTCCAGGGCGTCGCCGGGGCCCACGCCGTCGGCGTGCCCGACGGCGGCCCGGGCCTGCCGTTCGTGGGCTGGAGCACCACCGGCGGGGACCTGCGCATCGGCCACTTCGTCGGGCTGCACGCCCTGCAGGTCCTCCCGCTGGGCCTGCTGGTGCTGGAGGCCGCCGGCCGCCGCGTCGCGGCCCTGCGCGACGAGGGGGTCCGGTTCCGCCTCGTGGCCGTCGCCGTCGCCGGCTACGCCGGCCTGGTCGCCCTGCTCACCGCCCAGGCCCTGCTCGGGCAGCCGCTGCTGCAGCCCTCGCCGGTGGTCCTGGCCGTCGCGGTCGGCGGGGCGGTCGGCCTCACCGGTCTGGCGGCAGGAGCGCTGCGCCGAGGGCGGTGAGCAGCTCCACGACCTCGGCCCGGTCCAGCCGGACCGTCGAGACGCACACCGCGTCCTGCCACGTCGACAGCACGACCCGGTCCGCCTCGGGGTGGGTGGTCACCCGCACCGCGCGCCCGGGCCGGTCGGCGTCGCGGACGACACCGGTCCGCACCCCGTGCCCGACCGCGTTCCCCATCCACCGAGTCTGCGCCGCCGACCCGGGGGTGTCCAGGGGATCTGCCGCCCTCACCCGTCCGCCGGCCGCAGGCCCTTCCACAACCGCACCGCGAACTGCGTGTTGAACCGCCCCTCGGGGCCGCGCCACTGCGGCCCGAGCAGCTCGTCGACGCGGTCCAGCCGCTGCCGCACCGTGTTCGGGTGCACGTGCAGGGCCCGCGCGGCCGGGGCCAGCAGCTCCCCGCCGCTGAAGTAGTGCCACAGCGTGTCCGCCAGCTGCGTGCCGCGCCGCTCGTCGTACGCCACGACGGGACCCAGGAAGCGCTCGACGATGGTCCGGGCCGTCCGCCCGCTCCCGTCGTGCACCACCGCCCCCGCCGGGCCGATCGCGGCGAAGTCGACGTGACCGCGGACCCGGCCCAGCGACCGGGCCGCCGTGGCGAGCTGCGCCGCCTCGGCGTGGCAGCGGCGCACCTCCGCGGGCGTCCCCGCCGGCGTCGTGGCCGACCCCACCACGGCCGGCACCCCCGCCGCGGCCAGCGCCGCGTCGAGGCGCTCGGCCGCGGGCGCGGCGTCGGTCCCGGCGGTCAGGACGCACAGGTGCCGCTCGTGCACGGACAGCAGGCAGCCCCCGTCCGGCAGGGCGCTCCGCGCGGCCCGCGCGGCGCGGCGGGCGCTCGCGGGCGGCAGGTCGGCGATGAGGACGGTCAGCGGGGCGCCCAGGTCGAGGCCGTACGCGGCCAGCCGGGGCCCCAGGGTGCTGCGGGTGGGGGCGCGGTCGTCCAGGAGCTCCTCGATGAGGCTGGTCCGGGCGGTCTGGTCCGCCTCGGCCAGCGCGCGCTCGACGAGCAGGGCCACGGTGAGGAACGCGGCGGCGTGCGAGACCAGCCGCACGGCCTCGGCGTCGGGGTCGGCCAGCAGCAGCGTCGCGAGGTGCTCCCCGGCGGTGGCGACGGCCAGGACGGCGAAGGGGCCGTCGGGGGTGTGGGCGACGACCACCCCGCCCCCGGCGTGGGAGGTGCGGACGGCGGCGCGCACCCGCCACTCCCGCAGGGCGTCCTCCCCGACGGCGCCCCCGCCCAGGAGGAGGGCACCGGCCGGGTCGAACAGGGCCAGCGGCCGGGCGACGGTCTCCTCCAGCACCGCGAAGACCCCGGCGGCCTCGGCGGTGGAACCGGCCATGGCGCCCATGAGCCGCTCGTCCAGGGAGACGAGGTCCTCCAGCTGGCGCCGCTCACCGGCGTCGGTCGTGCCCGGGCGGTGCGCGCGCAGCCGGACGATCTCCTCCCCGCGGCGGGTCTGCTCCAGGGCGACCGCGGCCTGCACGGACAGGTGCTCCAGGGCGTCGCGGGCGGCCGGCCCCAGGGCGCGGGGTGCGCGGTGGGCGACCACGAGGGCGCCGACGACGCGCCCGCCCAGGCGCATGGGCGCGCCGGCGATGGCGCGGACCCCCTCCGCGCGGACGATGGCGTCGATGGCCGGCAGGTGGTGCAGGTGGGTGTCGGCGAGGTAGTCGGTGGTGTGGACGGTCGTGGCGCCGGCGGCGGCGCTGCCGAGGACCCCGGTGCCGAACGGCATCCGGATCGCGCGGTACTCCGGGGTGCGGACCCCCTCGGTGAGCTCGATCCACGTGGTGCCCGACCCCAGGTCGTTGAGGCTGAAGTACGCCATGTCGGCGTCCAGGAGTTCCCGCGCGCGGCGCAGCACCGCCCGCAGGACGACGTCGCGGGAACCGACGTGGGCGAGGTCGAGGGCCGTCTCGCCGACCACCCTCAGGAGGGTGGCGGGGTCGGGTTCGCCGAACGCCTCGATCTCCGCGGGGTGCTCCACGGGCGTGATCGTATGGCGCGGGCCGCCACCCCGGCAGCGGTCGGTGCGGCGCCGCGCGACATGGACCCCGCGCGGCGCGGCTGCCGAGACTGGGCGCTCCGGCTGATGCGTATCGAGGAGGCTGCCGTGGCCGACATGAAGCTCCACGTCCTGTCCACCGGGGTGATGGAGACCGACCTGACGTGGTTGCTGCTCAAGGGCGGGCGGACCATCCGCGACCGCCACCACAAGGACGACCCGGTGGTGTGGGGGGAGTGCCCCACCCACGCGGTGCTCATCGAGCACCCGGAGGGGCGGGTCCTGTGGGACACCGGGGTCCCGCGCGACTGGGAGCAGCGGTGGGCGCCGACGGGTTTCCACGACTTCTTCCCCGTGAAGGAACCCGTGGACGGCCCCGGGTACCTGGACAGCTCCCTGGCCCAGCTGGAGCTGACGACCGACGACATCGACGTCCTCGTCCTGTCCCACCTGCACTTCGACCACGCCGCGAACGCGAAGCTGTTCCAGAACGGCCGCACGCGGATCATCGCGAACCGCGCCGAGATCGAGGGGGCGCGCGCGATCACCGGGTACTCCGCCGGCGCGCACATCGTCAGCGACTACGACGGCCTGGACCTGGAGGCCGTCAGCGGGGACGTCGAGATCGTCCCCGGCGTGAGCGTCATCGAGACCCCCGGGCACACCTGGGGGACGATGTCGCTGCAGGTGGACCTGCCGCAGGAGGGCACGAAGATCTTCACCTCGGACGCGGTGTACCTGGCCGACAGCTACGGCCCGCCGGCGGTGGGGGCGGCCATCGTGTGGGACAACCTCAAGTGGCTGGAGTCGGTGGAGAAGCTGCGCCGCATCGCCGACCGCACCGGCGCCGAACTGGTCTTCGGGCACGACGCGGACCAGGCGAGGTCCCTGCGGTACGCCCCCGACGGCTTCTACCGCTGAGGGGGCCGACGTGGTGATCTACGACGTCCTGTGCCCGGCGGGCCACCGCTTCGAGGCCGTCCTGCCCTCCATGCACGCCGAGGCGCCGGCGTGCCGCTCCTGCGGGGAACCGACGCGGCGGGTGCCGAGCCGGCCGAACATCGGCGGCGCCGCCGACGCGGGCGTCCCCCGGGAGCGGATGCCCCGCAGCTGGCGGGGCGTGCGCGGCGGGGACCCCGAGACCGTCCGCCACTGGCACGACGTGGCCGCCCGGCGGGACGCGCTGGAGGAGCGCCACCCCGAGCTCGGCGGCGACCGGCGTCCCGTCCTGGCCCACGAGGGGATCTTCCGGGACTCCCCGCTGCGGGCCGGGGACGACATCGGCCAGGCCGTGGGTGCTGCGCTGCAACGGGAACGGTCACGGCAGGGGACGAGCGGGGACGGGGTCGGCGCGTGAGGGTCCGGGGAGCGGTGCTGGAGGAGGTCGGCCGCGACCGGCCGTTCGCGCGGTCCCGGCCGATCACGGTGTGCGACCTGGAACTGGACGACCCCGGCCCCACGGAACTGCTCGTGCGGATCGAGGCCGCCGGGGTGTGCCACTCCGACCTGTCGGTCGTCGACGGCAACCGGGTGCGCCCGGTGCCGATGCTGCTGGGGCACGAGGCCGCCGGCCGGGTCCTGCACGCCGGCGCGGACGTGCGCGACGTCGCCGTCGGCGACCGGGTCGTCATGACGTTCCTGCCCCGGTGCGGGCGGTGCGCGAACTGCGGCACGAACGGGCGGCTGCCGTGCACCGAGGGGACCCGCTCGAACAACGAGGGGGCCCTGCTGGCCGGCGGCCGCCGGCTGCACCGCGACGGTTCCCCCGTGCACCACCACCTGGGGGTGTCGGGTTTCGCGACGCACGCCGTGGTGGACCGCCGCTCCGTCGTCCCGGTGGAACCCGACGTCCCGCCGGAGGTGGCGGCCGTCCTGGGGTGCGCGGTGCTCACCGGCGGCGGGGCGGTCCTCAACGCCGCGAAACCCCAGCCGGGGGACGCGATCGCCGTCGTCGGCCTCGGCGGGGTGGGGATGGCGGCGCTGCTGACCGCGCTGTCGGTGGGCACCGGCCCGGTCATCGGGGTGGACGCGCTGCCGGAGAAGCTGGAACGGGCCCGGCAGCTGGGTGCCCACGAGGTGTACACCCCGGCCGAAGCCGTCGAGGCGGGGGTGCGGGCCGCGGCGGTCGTCGAGGCCGCCGGTCACCCCCGGGCGTTCGAGACCGCCGTCGCGATCACCGCACCCGGCGGGTCGACCACCACGGTCGGGCTGCCCTCCCCGGACGCCCGCGCCAGCATCGCGCCGCTGGGGCTGACGGCCGAGGCGCGCGTCGTGCAGGGCAGCTACCTGGGGTCGGCGGTCCCGGCCCGGGACATCCCGCTGTTCGCGGGCATGTGGCGCGAGGGCCGGCTGCCGGTGGAGGAACTCGTCTCCTCCCGCACCACCCTGGAGGGGATCAACGAGGCGATGGACACCCTCGCGCAGGGCCGCGCGGTCCGGCAGATCATCGAGTTCGACGGCGGCTGAACCGCGGTGGGGGGGGGGGGGGGGGGGGGGGGGGGGGCCGCCCCCCCCCCCCCCCCCCCCCCCCCCCGGCCCCCGGGGGTTCAGGGGATCCGCTGCACCCACTCCGGCGTCGAGAACTTCGACGCCACCAGCTCCTCGGCCGCGGCGAGCTCGTCCGCGGTCAGTTCGGAGTCGTGCAGCCCGTACTGCCGGCGGAACGTCGCGACCATCGAGTCGATGACCTGCTCGCGCGGCAGGCCGGTCTGCCGGCGCAGCGGGTCGACCCGCTTGGCGGCGCTGGCCAGGCCCTTGCCGGACAGCTTCTCCCGGCCGATGCGCAGCACCTGCAGCATCTTCGCCGCGTCGATGTCGTACGACATCGTCACGTGGTGCAGGACGGTCCCGTCGGCCAGCCGCTTCTGCGCGGCCCCGGCGATCTTGCCCTGCTCGGTGGTGATGTCGTTGATCGGCTGGTACCACGCCTTGATGCCCAGGTCGCCCAGGGCCACCAGCACCCAGTCGTCCAGGAACGCGTAGGACTCGGTGAAGCTCAGCCCCTCCACCAGCGACCCCGGCGCGTACAGCGAGTACGTGATGGTGTTCCCCGGTTCGACGAACATCGCGCCGCCGCCGGAGACGCGGCGCACGACCTGCACCCCGAGCCGTTCGGCGGCCTCGCCGTCGACCTCGTTGACCACCGACTGGAAACTGCCCAGCACCACGGCCGGGCTCGCCCACTCCCAGACCCGCAGCGTCGGCCCGCGCCGCCCCTGCGCGACCTCCCGGGTCAGCACCTCGTCCAGCGCCATGTGCGTCAGCGGGGACTGCGGCCCCGTGTGGACGAACTGCCACTCGTGGTCCAGCCACCCCGTCGCTCCGCCGACCGCGCGGCGCACCGTCGTCGCGACCGCCTCGGGGGTGAAGCCGAGCAGCACCGCGTCGCGCGGCAGCGCCGACCGCACCCGGGCGGCGATCTCCTGCGCGTCGGCCTCGGCGGGGAACCCGGTCAGGGTCGCGTCGATCGCCTCCAGGGCGTCGTCCGGTTCGAGGAAGAAGTCGCCGCTGAGGCGGACGTCGGACAGCCGGCCGTCGACCACCTCCAGGTCGACGACGACGAGCTTGCCCCCGGGGACCTTGTACTCACCGTGCACGACGGCGAGGCTAGCTCAGGCGCCGGGGACGAGGGAGGACCGCAGCCACCCCCGCGGCGTCCCGAAGCCCGCCAGCAGCTCCTCGGTGCGCGGGCGCAACCTGCGGCACAGCGCGTTCACGGCCTTCGTGATGGCCTTGGCCCGCAGCGTCGTCATCCGCCGGTGCTCCAGGTACCACCCCTTCTCCGCCTCCAGCAGCGCCAGCACGTGCAGGTCGCACACGTCGGCCAGCAGCGCGGCCACGTCCGCGTCCTCGCAGCGGGCGATGGCCGCCGCGAACGCCTCCGCGACCACCCGGTCGGTGTGCGCCCGGCCCGCCAGCAGCAGGTGGTCCTGCAGCTCGTCGATCGCCGCGAAGCGCTCCGCCTCCGGCTTCGAGCGCGCCTTGCGCATCCGCTTGGCCAGCGACTCCACGACGTGGCGCTCGCGGTCGGCGAGCATCCGCAGCTGCCACCCGCGGTCGTGCAGGTCGTCGGGGACCCGGCCGGCCTCGACGACGTCGGCGACGAGGGACAGCGCCGGGCTGCGGCCGGCGTAGGTGGCGATGAGGTCGCGCGTCGCGAACCGCGCCATGCCCAGGGTGTCGAGGTCGGAGAACTGCTGCGCGTACGACGTCAGCAGCCCCTTGGCGACCAGTTGCAGCAGGACGGTGTTGTCGCCCTCGAACGTCGTGAAGACGTCGGTGTCGGCCTTCAGCTGCGGCAGCCGGGAGTCGGCGAGGAAGCCGTTGCCGCCGCACGCCTCCCGGCAGGTCTGGATGGTGCGGGTCGCGTGCCAGGTGGAGGCCACCTTCAGCGCCGCCGCGTGCCCCTCGAAGGCGCGCTGGCGCGCGGGGTCGGGGTCGCCTCCGGCCAGCTGCACGCGCAGCAGCTCGTCCATCTCGCCCAGCAGGTCGTCCTGGGCGAAGCTCAGGGCGTACGCGGTGGCCAGCGGCACCAGCAGGCGCCGCTGGTGGGCGAGGTAGTCCAGCAGCACGACCTCCTCGGTGGAGCCCGGCCGGCGGAACTGGGTGCGGCGCCCGGCGTACCGCAGCGCGATCTCCAGGGCCACCTTGGTCTGCGACAGCGCGCCGCCGGAGACGCTGACCCGGCCCTTGACCAGGGCCCCGAGCATCGTGAAGAACCGGGAGTTCGCGCTGGCGATGGGGGAGGAGTAGGTGCCGTCCTCGGCGACGTCGGCGTACCGGTTCAGCAGCGCCGTCCGCGGCACCCGCACGTGGTCGAAGGCCAGCCGGCCGTTGTCGACGCCGTTCAGGCCCATCTTGCGGCCGTCGTCGCCGCGCCACACGCCCGGTGCGTCGACCCCGTCGTGGCGCAGCGGGACGACGAAGGCGTGCACCCCGCGCGCCTCGCCGCCGGTGACGAGCTGGGCGAACACGACCGCGATGTCGGCGTCCTCGGCCGCGCCGCCGATGTAGTCCTTGCGGCAGGTCGCGTCCGGGGTGTGCACCACGAACTCCTGCGTCCGCGGGTCGTACGTGGCGGTGGTGCCGATGGAGGAGACGTCGGACCCGTGGCCGGTCTCGGTCATCGCGAAGCAGCCCACGAGGTCCAGGCGCAGCAGCGGGCCGAGCAGTTCGGCGTGGTGGCGCTCGGTGCCCAGGGCCTGCACGGCGCCGCCGAACAACCCCCACTGCACGCCCGACTTGATCATCAGCGAGGCGTCGCCGAACCCGAGCATCTCGAACTGGGCGACCTGCCCGCCGGGGGAGTCCGCGCCGCCCCACCGGGAGGCGTACCCGAGCTCGTGGCCGCCGAGGTCGGCGAGCGTGCGCAACCGCGCCCGCGTCAGGTCCCGGTGCTCGCGGGTGGACAGGTCCCCGGTGGGGTCGAACAGGTCGGCCGGGGCGTTGCGGCGGAACTCCTCCTTGAGGTCGCCGAAGCGGCCGTCGAGGACGCGGCGCAGGACGGCGGTGTCCACGGGCGCCCCGGCGGGGGTTCCCGCAGAGGTTTCTGCAGGAGTTCCGGTGGGGGTCTCGACAGGGGTCTGGGTGCGGGTGTCGACGGCGGTCACGGAACCTCCTGCGGGGACAGGACGGCGTTCAGGCCGCCCCAGGCGAGTTGGGTGAGATCACTGACGAGCGTGGCGGCCGGGACCCGGTCCGGGCTGGAGATCCACCGGTCGGCGGCCGTGCGGATCAGGGCGATGAGGCCGTGCGCGAGGGCGTCAGCCGAGGAGTCGCGCGCCCCGCCGACCCGCAGGTGCGCGGTGATCGTGCGGGCGGTCTCGTCGGCGACGGTGGCCGAGATCCGCTGCACGGGGTCGGAGCTGAGGGGACGTTCGAGGAGGGGGTGCGAGACGACGAACCGGTAGACCTCCGGGTCGGCCTCGACCAGCCCGACGTACACCCCGATGATCGCGGCGAGCGCGTCCCGGGGCCCGGCGGCCTGCCGGGCCGCCGCGCCGAGCTCGCGCAGGATGCGCGAGTTCACCCGTTCGGCGACCGCGAGGTAGAGGTCCTCCTTGTCGGTGAAGTGCCGGTAGAGGACGGTCTTGCTGGTGCCGGCGGCGGCGGCGACCTCGTCCATGCCGACCCCGGCGCCCTTGGACGTGATGGCCCGCAGCGCGGCCGTCACCAGTTCCTCCCGGCGGCGGCGGCGGTGCTCGGCCCACCGCGTCCTGCGTCCGTCCTCGACGACCTCCACTCCTCGACGGTACCCCGGGAACGGGGTATCGGGTACTGCAAGTACCTGATAACTTCGGTGATCAGACCGACGACGAGGGGGTTCCGTGGCACGCAGGGCTGCGATCATCGGGGGAAACCGCACACCGTTCGTCCGGGCCGGGCGCCGCTACGCGCAGGCCTCCGCCCAGGACCTGCTCGTCGCCGCGCTCGACGGCCTGGTCGCCCGCTACGGGCTCGCCGGGGAACGCCTCGGGGAGGTCGTGGCCGGCGCGGTGCTCAAGCACAGCCGCGACCTGAACCTCACCCGCGAAGCCGTGCTCTCCACGGCCCTGGACGCCGCGACCCCCACCTACGACGTGCAGCAGGCCTGCGCGACGGGCCTGGAGACCGCCGTCCTCGTCGCCAACAAGATCGCCCTCGGGCAGATCGAGGCCGGCATCGCCGGCGGCACCGACTCCGCCAGCGACGCGCCCATCGCCGTCGACGACGGGCTGCGCCGCGTCCTGCTGGAACTGTCCCGCGCCCGCACCCCCGGCGCCCGCCTCGCCGCCCTGGCCAGGCTGCGCCCCGGCCAGCTGCGCCCGGCCCCGCCCCGCAACGCCGAGGCCCGCACCGGGCTGTCGATGGGCGAGCACGCCGCCCGCACCGCCCTGGAGGCCGCGGTGACCCGCCAGGCCCAGGACGAGCTCGCCCTCGCCAGCCACCGCAACCTCGCCGCCGCCTACGAGCGCGGGTTCTTCGACGACCTGCTCACCCCCTACCTCGGCGTCCGCCGCGACGAGCCGCTGCGCCCGGACACCACCGCCGAGAAGCTGGCCGCGCTCAAGCCCGTCTTCGGCCGCGACCTCGCCGGCGAGGCCACCATGACGGCCGGGAACTCCACCCCCCTCACCGACGGCGCCGCCGTGGTCCTGCTGGGCAGCGACGAGTGGGCCGCCGAGCGCCGGCTGCCCGTCCTGGCGCACCTGGTCGACGCCGAGACCGCCGCCGTCGACCACGTCCACGGCGAGGGGCTGCTCACCGCACCCGTCACCGCCGCGCCGCGCCTGCTCCAGCGCCACGGGCTGACCCTGGCCGACGTCGACCTCGTCGAGGTCCACGAGGCGTTCGCCTCCACCGTCCTGGCCACCCTCGACGCGTGGGAGCAGCGCGGGCTGGGCACCGTCCCCCGGGACCGGCTCAACGTCGCCGGCTCCTCCCTGGCGACCGGCCACCCGTTCGCCGCCACCGGCGCGCGCCTGCTGGCGACCACCGCAAAGCTCCTGCACGAGCGCGGCGGCGGCCGCGCGCTGATCTCCGTGTGCGCCGCCGGCGGGCAGGGCATCGTCGCGCTGGTGGAGGCGTGATGAGCGACCCGTACGGCACGTTCGTCCGCACCGGTCCCGGCCGGTTCCTCGCCGCCCGCACCGGCCTGCCGCAGCCGGCGCGGCTGCGCCGCTACGCCGCGGACGAGGAGTGGGCCACCGACCCCGCGCTCGTCGTCGGGCTCAGCGGGGCCACCTGGACCGCGGAGGTCACGTCCTGGCTGGGCGAGCGCGCGACCGCGACCGCGCCCGGCGAGGGCAGGCTGTCGGCGCTCGTCGCCGACGCCTCCGGGCTGCGCACCGTCGAGCAGCTCGACGAGCTGCTGACCCTGGCCCCGGCGTTCCGCCGCACCCGGGGCCGGGTCCTCGTGCTGGCCGCCGCCCCCGACGCCCTCGACGACCCGCAGGCCCGGGCCGTCCAGCACGGCCTGGAGGGTTTCGTCCGCAGCCTGGCCAAGGAGGCGCGCGGCGGGACGACCGTGAACCTGCTGCGCGTGCGCGACGGGGCCCGCACCGCGCTGCGCAGCGCCGTCGGGTTCTTCTGCTCCGACCGCTCGGCGTTCGTCGACGGCCAGCCCCTCGTCGTCGGCGCCGGGGTCCCCGTCCCGCCGCGCGAGCACCGGGTGGCCGTCGTCACCGGTGCGGCCCGGGGGATCGGGGCGGCCACCGCGCAGGTCCTCGCCCGGTCCGGGCACCACGTCGTGTGCGTGGACACCGCCGCGGCGGGGCAGGAACTGGCCGCCGTCGCCAACCGCGTCCACGGCTCCACGCTGCACCTGGACGTCACCGCCGCCGACGCGCCGCGCACCCTCGCCGCGCACCTCGCCGACCGGTTCGCCGGGGCCGACGTCGTCGTCCACAACGCCGGCATCACCCGCGACCGCTCGTTCGTGAACCTCGACGAGACGGCGTGGCGGTCGGTGCTGGCCGTGAACCTCGCCGCCCCGATCCGGCTCACCGAGGGCCTCCTCCAGCACGAGGGGGCCCTGGCCCCCGGAGCCCGGTTCGTCTGCCTGTCCTCGGTGAACGGGATCGCCGGCGCCCGGGGCCAGACGAACTACGCGACCAGCAAGGCCGGTCTCGTCGGGCTCGTGCAGGCCCTGGCCGAACCCCTGGCGCAGCGGGGCTTCGCCATCAACGCCGTCGCTCCCGGGTTCATCGAGACCCCCATGACGGCCGCGATCCCACCGGTGCAGCGCGAGGTCGCGCGCCGGGCGAACAGCCTGCTCCAGGGCGGCCTGCCGATCGACGTCGCCGAGACCGTCGGGTGGCTCGCGCAACCCGACGCCGCCGGGGTCGACGGGCAGGTGCTGCGGGTGTGCGGGCAGAACCTCGTGGGGGCGTGATGGACCGCGTCCTGCCGCACGCCCCGGCGTTCGCGCCCCTGTACGCCCGGGCGCTGCTCAGCCGCCCCAGCCGCTCCCTCGACGTCCCCCGCCGCCGCGTCGTCCTGCGCCGCGGCCGGTTCGACGTCGACCGCGTCGCGGCGTTCTGCCGCCTCACCGGGTTCCCGGTGCGCGACACCGTCCCCCTGCCGTACCCGCAGGTCGTCGCGTTCGGGCCGCAGGTCGACCTCATGGTGCGCGAACCGTTCCCCTTCACCCTGCCCGGCCTGGTGCACCTGACCCAGGACGTCACCCAGAACCGTCCGCTGGGGATCGGCGAGGAGTTCGAGCTGTCCGTGCAGGCCGTCGGGATGCACGCGCACCGGCGCGGCGCCACCGTCGACCTGCGCACCGAGGTGCGCGTCGGGCCCGACGTCGTCTGGACCGGCCGCAGCCGCTACCTCGCCCGCGGCGTCCGCTGGCCCGGGACCCCCCGCGACGAGGAGCGCCTCGAGGCCCCCGACGGGGACGGGACGACGTGGCGCGTCCCGGCCGACACCGGCCGCCGGTACGCCGCCGTCAGCGGCGACGTCAACCCCATCCACCTGTCCCCGATCACCGCCCGCGCCCTGGGGTTCCGCCGCACGGTCGCGCACGGCATGTGGACGGCCTCGCGCGCGCTCGCCGACCTCGGCGGCCCGGCAGCCGGGGCCGCCCGGTACCGGGTCGAGTTCGGGTCCCCGCTGCTGCTGCCCGCCACCGTGCGGCACGTCACCCGCCGCCTCGACGACGGGTGGGCCGGGGCCGTGCGCAGCGGGGAGTCCCGCGTGCACCTCACCACCCGCCTCACCGCGGCTCCCACCGGCTGACCGGGGCGCCGGGACCGGTGAGCCGTCCCGGTCGTCAGCGCCGGTCGTCAGCGCCGGTCGTCAGCGCTGGTCGAAGACGGAGGCCATCTGCACCTGCTGCTCCAGCACGTCGTTGATGCGGGCCTGGACGGTGTCGAGCTGGCTGATGATGTCGCTGGTGGCGTGGATGCCGTCGGCCACCGACGCGCTGGACGACTGGATCCCGGAGATCTGCGCCACGACCTGCTGGGTGGCGCTCGCGGTCTCGCGCGCCAGTTCCTTCACCTCGCTGGCCACGACGGCGAAGCCGCGGCCCAGTTCCCCGGCGCGGGCGGCCTCGATGGTGGCGTTCAGCGCCAGCAGGTTCGTCTGCCCGGCGATCTTGGAGATGATGCCGATGACCTCACCGACCGCGGTCGACGCCGCCCCCAGCTGCGCCACGTCGGTCGTCATGACCGCCGAGCGGTCCGTCGCCTCCTGCGCGACGCGGCCGGCGTCGTGGGTCGCCTCGCGCAGCTGCGCGACGGTCTCCAGCAGCACCTGGGCGTTGCGGGCGTCGGCGGCGGCGCGGCGCAGCACCGACAGGCGCTGGGAGACCAGCTGCGCGACGTTGCGCAACGCCGCGGTGCGCGAGGGGGACAGCTCGATGCTGTCGGTGGTGAAGAAGTCCATGGTGCCCACCACCCGCTCCCCGTCCAGGACGGGGAAGCAGACCCCGGAGCGGACGCCGGCGCGCTGAGCGGCGGGAGCGCGCACGCAGTCGGTCACCTCGGCCAGGTCGCGGACGAAGACGAGGTCGCGCGCCCGCCAGGCGCGCCCGGACAGGCCCACGCCCTCGGCGAAGGAGGCCGCGAGGGTGACCCGGCGGAACTCCTCGCCGGCGGAGCCGGACTCGGAGTGGAAGCGCAGCACGCTCGGGGTCGCCCGGTCGTCCATGGCCCAGAACGACCCGTAGGCCCAGCCGAACGCGGAGCGGACCGTCGCCAGCGCGACCTGGATGGCGGTGGCCTCGTCGGAGGCGCGCCCGATCTCGGTGACCACGGTGGTGACCGCTTCGCGGTCGCTGAGCATCTCGGCGGCCGCGGAGGTGGCCAGCGCCTGGCGGCGGGCGAGGGTGGCGATGCGGCTGATGGCGCGCCACTTCTCGTCGCCGAAGCGGGGCAGGCAGTGGTCGCTGTAGAACTCCATGACGCCGACGACGTTGTTCTCGTCCATCATCGGCACCGCCGCCCCGGCGACCATCCCCGCGCGCCGGGCGGCCTCCCAGCGCAGGCACCCCGCCCCGGCCGCCCCGCGCTGTCCGCGGTCGCCCTCGCCGAGGGCGTCGAGGATGACCGGCCCGTGCGCCCTGCTCGCCTGCTCGACGATCGAGGCCCCGCGTCCCGACGCGTCGCCGAGCGTCCGCACACCCCCCGGCGAAGCGCCGAGCGCGGCGGCCAGGGAGCCGGTCTCGTAGGCCAGGGTGAGCTTGCCGGTGCCGTCGGGCACCCAGCGGGCGCCGTAGGCGAGGTCGAGGGTGGCCACCATCGCGTCGGTGAGCTTGACGCGGGCGTCCTGGGCGTCGACGACACCGCCGTCGAAGGCGATGAGGACCTGCTCGAGGGCCTCGACGTCGCGGGGCGCGCGGGAGGGGGCGGAGGTGTCGGAGGACGAACCGCGGCGGAGACGGGGCATGTCGGTTCTCCTCGGGGAAGGACTGGGAACACCGGACCCATCGGCACGGGGGTCGCGTCCCTTGAGCGACCTCGACCCCGACCTCGACCCCGACCTCGACGCCGCCGCGGCGCCGGCACCGACGGCGTGCGCGCCGGGCCGCGCGTCGCGCAGCGCGCGGGTGGACCCGTGAGGTTCCTCACGGGTCGGGTGTGCGGGACCGCCGGGAAGTCGTGACCGCGCGCACGGGGGCGGGCCCGGGTCCGGGGGCAGCCTGGAGGGCATGGAAGCAGTCGTCGTCAGGGACCTCGAACGCACCTACTCCGGGGGCACCCGGGCCGTGCGGGGCATCAGCTTCTCCGTCGGGCGGGGGGAGGTGTTCGGGCTCCTGGGCACCAACGGGGCCGGCAAGACCTCCACCGTCGACGTCGTCACCGGGCTGGCGAAGCCCACCGGCGGCACCGTCACCGTCCTGGGGCACGACCCCGTCCGCGAGCGCCGCGCCGTGCGCCCCCGCACCGGGGTCGTCCTGCAGTCCGGGAACCTGCCCGGGGAGCTCACCGTCGCCGAGGCGCTGCGGACGTGGAGCGGGACGCTGACCCGCAGCCGCCCTACGGCCGAGGTCGTGGAGGTCGTCGGCCTGCAGCACAAGCTGCCCGCCACGGTGAAGTCGCTGTCCGGCGGGGAGCGCCGCCGCCTGGACCTGGCCGTCGCGCTGCTGGGCCGCCCCGAGCTGCTCGTCCTGGACGAACCGACCACGGGCCTGGACGCGCAGTCCCGCCGGTCGGTGTGGCAGCTCGTGCGCGAGCTGGTCACCGGCGGCACCGCCGTCCTGCTGACCACCCACCACCTCGAGGAGGCCGAGGAACTCTCCGACCGCCTCGCGATCATGCACCGGGGGCTGGTCGCCGCCGAGGGGACCATCGCCGACGTCGTCGCGGGCCACCGCTCGGAGATCCGCTGGCGCGCCGCCGCGGGCCGCCCCGACCCCGCCGAGCTCGAACCCGGTGACGTCCTCACCGTGCAGGACCGCCACGTCGTCGTCCGCACGAACCACCTGCAGCGCAGTCTGGCGCGGGTCCTGGCCTGGGCCGACCGGCGCGGCCTGGCCCTGCCGGAGCTGAAGGCCACCCCGGCCTCGCTGGAGACCGCGTTCCTGGAACTCGCCGCCACCCACGACCAGCACGAGGAGACCGACCGATGAGCGCCCTCACCCGTCCCGGCACCCCGACCGTGCGGACCGACCGCCCCTCCCGGCTCCCCGGGACGGTGCGCCGCACCTGGTCCCTGGCCCGCGCCGAACTCGTCCTGCTGCAGCGCAACAAGACCCTGATGGCGATCGCGGTCCTCATGCCCGTCGGCGTCATCGGGTTGTTCAGCTCGATCGAGGGCGTCGGGGACGGCGGTGACACCGCCGCACTGGCCGTCGCCTCGATCGTCGGGATGCTGCTGCTGTTCGTCGTGTACTACAACGTCCTGTCGACCGCCGTCGCGCGCCGGGAGGAGGGCGTGCTGCAGCGCCTGCGCACCGGGGAGGCGTCCGACGCGGAGATCCTCACCGCCCTGGCCGTCCCCGCCGTCGCGCTCACCCTCGTGCAGACCGTCCTGCTCGCCGTCGTCGGCGGCGTCGTCCTCGGGTTGCCCGTCCCGGCGAACCCGCTGCTGTGCCTGGCCGGGGTGCTGGTCGGTGCCGCCGTCTTCGCCGGCCTCGCGCTGGTGACCGCCGTGTTCTCCCGCACCCTGGAGTCGGTGCAGATGACGAGCCTGCCGGTCCTGGCCGTCGCCGTCCTCGGCGCGGGGGTGGCGCTGCCGCTGGACCTGCTGCCCGGGAACCTCACGCGGTTCGCGGACTACACCCCCCTCAGCCCCGTCCTGGACCTGGTGAACGCCGGGTGGATCGGCGACCCCGCCGGCGCCGACGTGTGGCGGGCCGCCGGGATCGCGCTCGGCTGGGTCGTGGTGACGTTCGCGCTGGTGGGCACCCGGTTCCGCTGGTCGCCGCGGGTGTGACGGGGTCGCGCACCCGTCAGGCGCGCCGCTCCGCCGCCGCCGGCCGGGTCTGCACCGCCCGCAGCCGGACCAGGTCGAACTTGGGCTCGCGGTCGAAGGTGAAGAGGCCGTTGCGCTCCTGGAAGACGTCGGTCAGCTGCGTGTAGCAGTAGCCGAACATGTGGGGGTTGTGGAGGAGGACGTCGACGAGCCCGGCGAACCGGGTGTGGAACTCCTCGACGGAGGCCGGGTTGCGCCCGTACCCCCAGGACTCGTCCTCGTCCCCGGGGCTCCACCAGATGCCGCCGAACTCGCTGCAGAAGTACGGCTGCCCCGCGTAGGGCACCGACCAGGGCCGGCCCTGCGCGGGCTGGCCCCCGTCGCCGTCGAGGTTGACGTAGGCCGTGCGCGAGGCGGGGTCGAGCACGTCCATGGCCTTGGCGAACAGGACCGGATCCTGCTCGTAGTTGTGCGAGTCGTACACGTCGGCGCCGGGAACCCGGTGCGACCACCCCGACGCGTCGAGCACCGGTCGCGACGTGTCGAAGGCCTTGGTGGCCAGGTACAGCCCGCGGGTGACGTCGTCGAGGACGCTGATCTCGTCACCGATGAACTGCCGCGTCTCGTTGAGGGGGCACCAACCGACGATCGAGGGGTGGGAGTGGTCGCGTTCGAGGACTTCCAGCCACTGCGTGAGGTAGCTCGGCGTGGGCTGCTGCCCGTCCTCGCCCGGTTCCTCCCGCGTGAGGCACCCCCAGTCGGCGAACTCGCCCCAGACCAGGTACCCCAGCCGGTCGGCGTGGTACAGGTAGCGCTCCTCGAAGACCTTCTGGTGCAGCCGTGCGCCGTTGAAACCCGCGGACCGCGCCAGTTCGATGTCCGCGACGAGGTCCGCGTCGGTCGGCGCGGTCAGGACACCGCGACGGTAGTACCCCTGGTCGAGCACGAGGCGCTGGAAGACCACCTCACCGTTGAGCAGCACGTCCGTCCCGTGCAGGGAGACGCTGCGCAGGCCCGCGTACCCGTCGGCCTCGTCCAGCACCGCCCCGGAGACGTCGCGCAACGTGTAGCGGGTGGAGTACAGGAACGGGTCCCGCGGCGACCACGGGCGGACCCGGTCGGCGGGCAGGACGGCCACGAGCCGGGCCGCGGTCCCCGCGCCGCAACCCGCGGTCGCGGTGAGGACCTCTCCCGCGTCGTCGGACACGGAGACCTCCAGCCGGGCGCCCGCGGGGGCGCCCTGGAGGGGCACCTCGAACCAGAACGAGGACGCCTCGACGTCCGGTGTCGTGCGCGGCCGCCCCATCGAGCTCCGCGGTACCGCCTCCAGCCACACCGTCTGCCAGATGCCGGTCGTCCGCGTGTAGTCGCACCCGTGGTTGGCGTACCGCCGCGACTGCTTCCCTCGGGCTTGGACGCCGTCGCGCCGGTCACGGGCGCGGACGACGACGGTGACCTCGCCACCGGGAGCCGCGACGTCGCTCAGGTCCACGCTGAACCCGGTGAACCCCCCGCGGTGGCGGCCGACCTCGACGCCGTCGGCCCACACGGTGGCGTCGTGGTCGACGGCGCCGAAGTGCAGGACCACCCGGGCCCCCGAGAAGGTGGCGGGCACCGCCACCTTCCGCCGGTACCAGACGGCGGGGTGGAAGTCGACGTCGCCGATGCCGGACAGCTCCGACTCCGGGCAGAACGGCACGAGGATCGACGACTTCAGCGGCCGGTCCAGCAGGCCCCGTTCGAGCCCGCTGTCACCGGGGTCGAACTCGAACTCCCAGGTGCCGTTGAGGGACAGCCACCGCTCGCGGACGAACTGGGGACGGGGGTGCTCGGGACGCGGGCAGGGGAGGGGGTCGGTCACGGGAGGCCTCTCGGTGCGGGGTCAGCCCTTGACGCTGCCGGCCAGCAGGCCGGCGACGACGTGGCGCTGGAGGACGACGAAGAGCACGACCATCGGGACGAGCGCGATGACCGTCAGGGTGAGGAAGCTCGGCCAGTCGGTCGTGAACTGCCCGACGGCGGAGTAGACCTGCAGGACGAGGGTCTGCTTCTCGGGGGAGCTGATGAACACGTTGGGCACGATGAAGTCGTTCCAGATGGACATGGTCTGGAAGACGCCCACGGTGATGAGGATGGGCCGCACCAGGGGCAGGACGATGACGGCGTAGATGCGCAGCGGTCCGGCCCCGTCGACGCGGGCCGCCTCGATGATCTCCACCGGGACCGATCGCATGTACCCGTTGACGAGGAAGTAGCAGAACACGGCCCCGCCGCTGTACAGCAGGACGAGCCCGACGCGGCTGTCGACCAGCCGCACCTGCGCGAAGGACTGGTAGAGCGGGATCAGCGTGGTCTGGAAGGGGATGAGCAGCGCCAGCAGCAGGACACGTCCCAGGGCGACGTTCAGCCGGCTGGAGCGCATGACGAGGGCGTAGGACGCCATCGAGCCGATGAGCAGGACGAGGACGACCGAGGCGGCGGTGACCAGGACGGTGTTGGCGAAGGCCTGGCCCACCGGTACCCGGTCGAAGACGTCGGCGTAGTTGTCGGGGTGGAACGTCGCGGGCAGCCCCAGCGGCGAGCGCGCCGCTTCCTGCGCGGGTTTGAACGTGTTCACCAGGACGTAGTAGAAGGGCACCGCCGTGAGGCAGGCCAGGGCGATCATGACGACGCTCAGCAGGGCGCTGCGCACCCGGGCCGCCGGGCTCCGCGACCTCACCGCGACCGCTCCTCGGCCCGGCGCGTCAGCGCGAGCTGGCCGAGGACGACGGCGCCCACGGCCAGCATGAACAGGACGGCCAGGGCGGACCCCTCGCCGAACTTCGCCTGCCCGATGCCGTCGGTGATGATCGACTGGGTGAGCGTACGGGTGGCGAAACCCGGCCCGCCACCGGTGAGGGTGAAGGGCAGGTCGTAGACCTTCAGGCCGCCCGACATCAGCAGGAACGTGCTGATGGTGACCGCCGGGCTCAGCAGCGGCAGGGTGACGAACCGGAAGCGCTGCCAGGGCGAGGCCCCGTCGATGGTGGCGACCTCTTGGAGCTCGGAGGGGATGGACTGCAGGTACGCCAGGTAGAGGATCGCGTGCCAGCCCGTCTGGGTCCACACCCCGACGGCCACCACGGACAGCTGCGCCAGGGCGTCCTGCGACAGCCACGGCACCGGACCGAGTCCGCCGACGGAGGCCAGGACGGTGTTCAGGACACCCGACCCGAGCGGGTTGAGGATGAAACCCCACACCAGGCCGAGGACGGCGACGCTGGGGATGGCGGGGAAGAAGAACGCCACCCGCACGAACCCGTGGCCGAAGAACCTGCGGTCCAGGGCCAGCGCGAGCGGCAGGGCCGTCGCGGTCACGAGCAGCGTGGTCCCCACGGCGTAGGCCAGCGTGAACCAGAGGCCGGCCAGCATCGAGCTGTCCGAGAACACCGCCGCGTAGTTGGACAGGCCCACGAAGGACGTGTCGGCGGAGTAGCCGTCGAAGTCGGTCAGGCTGTACCACAGGGACCGTCCCAGCGGGACGGCGAAGAGGGCCACAAAGACCACGGCGACCGGCACCAGGAACAGCTGCGTCCCCAGGGTCTCGCGGCGCCTGGCCCACGACGACGGTGGGCGCCCGGCCGGCCCGCGGGTGGGCGCGGCG
Organism: Kineococcus rugosus; assembly: GCF_050871975.1. Taxonomy (NCBI): domain Bacteria; kingdom Bacillati; phylum Actinomycetota; class Actinomycetes; order Kineosporiales; family Kineosporiaceae; genus Kineococcus; species Kineococcus rugosus. The sequence goes on from NZ_JBJLSJ010000025.1 coordinate 34,132, forward strand.
GCGGGGGTGAGGGTCGTCATGCCTGCGCGTCCCGCAGTTCCGCGTCCAGCGCCGCCGCCACCTCCAGGGGCTGGATCCGTCCCTGCGCGAGCTGCTGCAGGCGGGCCACGGCCTCGGTGTTCAACGCGTCCTGGTACTGGGGCCAGGCGGTCTGCGGCAGGTAGTAGTCACCCTCCTGGAGACCGGTCAGGGCGTCGGTGAGGACCGGGTCGACCTCGGGCGTGAAGTCGGACGTCGTCGTGATGTCGCCGCTGGTGCTGTTCAGGATCCTCGTGCCCTCGGCGCTGGTGAGGAAACCCACGAAGGCGCGGGCCTCCTCGACCCGCTCGGACGCGGCGTTGATCGAGTACCCCGGCGACGGTGCACCCGACCACATGGTGTCGCCCGCGGTGGGACCGGGGACGGGCATCAGGCCGAGGTCGAGGTCAGGGGCCTGCTCGCGCACGGTGGCCACCGACCAGGACCCGCTGCCCATGACGGCCAGCCGGCCGTTCACGAACTCCGCGGTGACCTGGTCCCCGGTCAGGGTGGCGGCGCCGGCGTCCACGACGCCCTCGGTGAACAGGCGCGAGTACTGCGTGAGGGGTTCGCCCCACTGGTCGACGAACGTGCTCCGGCCGGCGAAGACGTCCGCGTCCGGGGTTCCGCCCTCGGCGCGGTGGTGCATGCCGATGAGAGCGGCCAGCGAGGTCGGGATCCCGTCGCCGGGTTCGTAGAACGCCTGGACGCCGCTCTCGCCCAGGGCCTCGCACAGCTGGAGGAACTCGTCCCACGACTGCGGGGGTCTCGTCATGCCCACCGCGTCGGTGAGGGCCTTGTTGTACAGGAAACCCCCGGCCCAGGCGGCGACGCTGGCGGCGTACACCTTGCCACCGGCGGAGTACAGGTCCTTGTTGCCCTGCGCGACGACGTCCAGGAAGGGTTCGGGGGTGAGGTCGCGCACCAGACCGGCCTCGATCAGGTTCGTCTTGTTCTCCCCGGCCATGACGAAGACGTCGGCGCCCGTGCCCGCCAGCAGTCGCGACTGCAGCGTCGTGACGTACTCCGTCACGGGCGGGGCGGAGGAGAAGCTGATGCGCACGTCGGGGTTCGCGGCCTCGAAGGCGTCCATCAGCGGCTGCATCGTCTCCTGGTCCGACCAGGAGAAGAAGCTGAGCCCCGCACCGCTGCCCGAGCTGCCGCCGCAGGCCGCCAGTGCGGCGGTCCCGCCGGCGGCGCACGCGGCGGTGAGCACGGCCCGGCGGCTGGGGGTGCGGGTGGGTGCCGGCGGCAGCGCGCGCAGCGGGTGGCGTCGGATGGTCATGGTGGTCCGGCCTCTCGTCGTCGAGAACGGTGCGGGGCGCCGGCTGGTCGTGCGGGTCGCCCGCGCGGCGAGACTAGTCGCGTTGTGCAGCGTTGCACAAGGATCGCGGGGCCGCCACCTCCGGAGTCAGCGGGTCGACTCGCGGACGATGAGCTCGTGCCCGACGACGACGCTGCGCGGCGGGCCGTCGGTCCCGGCCAGCCGGGCGGTGAGCAGGGTGACGGTCTCCTCGGCCAGTGCCCGCTTGCCGGGGCTGACCGTGGTCAGGCTCGGCGTCGCGTACCGGCCGTCCTCCACGTCGTCGAACCCGACGACACCCAGGTCGTGCGGCATCGAGACCCCCCGCAGGTGGGCGGCCCGGATCGCACCCAGGGCCAGCAGGTCGCTCACGCAGAACACCGCGTCCGGCGGCTCCGCGCGGTCCAGCAGCCGGTCCATGGCCAGCACGCCCATCGCCCGGCCGAAGTCCGTGAGCGCGGGGGTGTCCTCGTCGGGGGGCAGCCCGGCCTCGGCCAGGGCCCGGCGGTACCCGGCCAGCCGCAGGGACGAGGTCTCCGAAGGGGGCGAGTGCAGGTGTCCCACGAACGCGATGCGCCGGTAGCCGCGCTCGACGAGGTGCCGGGTGGCGTCGTACGCGCCGGCGGTGTTGTCGACCAGGACGTGGTCGTGCGCGGAGTCGATCAGGCGCTCGCCCAGCAGGACGACCGGGGTGTCGGGGGAGCGGTGCGCCAGGTCCTCGGGGGTCAGCGCCAGGGGCGAGACGATGAGCGCGTCGAAGACGGCGCCCCGGCTGCCCCCCAGCAGCAGTTCGCGCTCCCGCTCCGGACGCCCGTCGGTCTGGTCCACGACCAGCGTCAGGCCGTGCGGGCGCAGCGCGGTGACCAGTTCCCGCGTCACCTCGGCGAAGTAGGGGACGTCGAGGTGGGGGACGATGAGACCCACCAGGCCCGTCCGGCCGGTCTTCAGCCCCCGTGCGACGACGTTCGGGGAGTAGGCCATGTCCTCCACCACCGCGAGCACCCTGGCCAGCGTGTCCGGGGCGACCCGTTGCGGGGAGTTCAGCGCGTAGGAGACGGTGCGGATCGAGACGCCCGCGCGGTCGGCGACCTCGCGCAGTCGGACTGCCACGTCGAACTCCTCCTGTCCGGGGTGCCCGTGCGGAGGGCTCACGGCCGCGCCCCGCTGCGCCGGAACCGTCCGCGGGAGTCTGCCCGCGGGGAGGTCGGGCTGTCCAGGCGGGTGCGCCCACCGCCGTCCCGCTCGCCGCCGGCGACCGATGGCGCCGCACCTGCGGGGCGGGGGAGCCGTCAGGCGGTCGGGCCGGCCGGGCGCAGGGCGCGTTCGAGGACGTCGACGACCTGCTGGACGTAGTGCTCGTCGACCTCGGCGCGCCGCACGACCAGCCGCCAGTGCACGAGGGCGGCCAGCAGGTCCAGGGCGAGTTCCTCGTCGATCCCGGGGTCGAGTTCCCCGCGTTCGACGGCCCGGCGCAGGACGACGGCGCCGTGCTCGCGCCGCGGCCGCCCGATGGAGGCGGCCACGGCGTCGGCCAGTTCGGGGGTGCGGGCGGCCTCGGCGGTCAGGTCGGGCAGGATCCGCGACACCCGGGCGTCGCTGAGCCACTGCACCACCTGCTGCACGAGGGCCAGCAGGTCCGAGCGCAGGGAGCCGGTGTCGGGGGTGGGGCCGGCCGGGACGCTGAGCTCGGCGACGGCGGCGAGCACCATCTCCCGCTTGGAGGGCCAGCGCCGGTACAGCGCGCTCTTGCCGGAGCCGGCGCGGCGGGCCACCGACTCCATGGAGGTCCGGGCGTAGCCGACCTCGGCGAGTTCCTCGAGCACGGCGGCGGTGACGGAACTGGTGACGCTGGCGCGCAGGACGGCGGCCCCGGCGGGGACGCGGGCCGGTGGCCGCTCGGCGGGGGAGTCGGGGACAGTCACCGCACCACCGTAGCGCGCGTCGGGACGGCACCGTCCCGTTCCGCGAAACTGGCGCGATCAACGTCGGGACGCTACCGTTCCGTCCCGACGGCGCCACCGGCCGTCGACCCCTTCACCGCAGGAGATGACGTGCCCACCACCCTGGTCACCGGCGGGACCGGTACCACCGGCCGCCTCGTCGCCGCCCTGCTGCGCCGGCAGGGCGCCACCGCCCGCACCGCCGGCCGCAGCCGCGCCGCCGACGTCCGCTTCGACTGGACCGACCCCGCCACCCACGGACCCGCCGTCGCCGGCGCCGACCGCGTCTACCTGGTGGCGCCCACCGGCGAGCCCGACCCGGCCGCCCTCGTCGAACCCTTCCTCGGCACCGCGCTGCGCGCCGGCGTCCGGCGCGTGGTGCTCCTCAGCTCCAGCGCGGTCGAACCCGGCGACCCCGGCCTCGGGCAGGTCGACTCCCTGGTCCGCGAGCGCGCCCCCCAGTGGGCGGTGCTGCGCCCGTCGTGGTTCCAGCAGAACGTCACCGGTGACCACCCCGTCGCCCGGTCCCTGCGCGAGGAGGACCGCGTCGTCACCGCCACCGGGACCGGGCGGGTCGCGCTCGTCGACGCCCGCGACATCGCCGCCGTCGCCGTGCGCGCCCTGCTCGACGAGCCGTCGCACGACACCGAGCACGTCCTCACCGGACCGCAGGCGCTGAGCTGGTCCGACGTGGCCGACCTCGTCTCCGCCGCCCGCGGCCGCGCCGCCCGCCACGAACCGGTCGGCGTCGACGAGCTCGCCCGGCGCTGGGTGGCGGCCGGCCTGCCGGAACCGTTCGCCCGGGCCCTGGCCGCCCTCGACGAGGACATCAGCCTCGGTCGCCACGACGTCACCACCGACACCGTGCGGCGCGTGACCGGACGGGACCCGCGGGCCCTGGCCGACCTCCTCGCCGAGCACTTCGGCGCGCACGCCGCCTGACCCCCCGCCGGTCCCGCCGGGACCGCCGCGACACCCCGCCCGGGAACACCCGCCCCGGGACCGCCGAAGAACCAGGAGGACCCGTGACCACCACGACCGCGCCGAACCCGCTCCAGCTGCTCACCGACCGCCTCGCCGTGCAGGACACCGTGACCCGCATGAGCTGGCTGCTGGACCGGCGCGACTGGACCGCGCTGACCGGTCTGTTCGCCGAGGAGGTGCTGCTCGACTACACCCAGCCCTTCGGCGGGGAACCCGAGACCCTCACCGGCGCCGAGCTCGTGCAGCGCTGGCGCACCCAGGTCGGCCACCTCGACAGCACCCAGCACGTCACCACCGGGATCCTCGTCGACCTCGACGGCGACCGGGCGCGGGTGACCGCGAACGTCCTGGCCCACCTGCGGCGGGAGGGGACGCTCGGTTCCCCGGTGTGGCACAACGGCGGCCACTACGACGTGCGGCTGCGGCGCGCCGCCGACGGCTGGCGCATCCACGCCCTGCGAGCCGAGGTCAGCTGGGCCGAGGGGAACAGCGCGGTGCTGCAGGCGCCCTGACGGGCAGGCGCCCTGACGGGCAGGGCCCTCAGCCCAGCTCGGCCACGACCACCCCGGTCGCCGCCGCCAGCAGCGCCTCGTCCGGTTCCGCGTCCACGTCCGCGCGGTCGCTCAGGACCGCCAGCACCCAGGGCGCGCGGTCCCCGCCCGGCCAGACGACCCCGATGTCGTTCAGGCTGCCGCGGGTCCCGGTGCGACCGGTCTTGTCCCCGACCACCCAGCCCGCCGGGACCCCGGCCCGGATCAGCCCGCCCCCGGTGGTGCTGCCCCGCAACCACTCCACGAGCTGCGCGCGGTCAGCGGGTTCCAGGGCGCCGTCCACGGCGTGGGCGCGCAGGGCGGTGGCCAGGGCCTGCGGGGTGCTGGTGTCCTCCACGTCCCCGGGGGCGACGTCGTTGACCTCCGGTTCGCCGTGCTCGACCTCGGTGGTCGCGTCACCCAGCGCCCGCAGCCGCGCCTCCAGCCCGGCGGGACCACCCAGCCGCTCCAGCACCACGTTGGCGGCGGTGTTGTCGCTGACGGTGACCGACGCCCCGGCGACCTCCCGCAACGGCAACCCCGACCCCACGTGCCGGCCGGTGACGGGGGAGTGGGCGACCAGCTCGTCGGCCGTCCACGTCACCACCGCGTCCAGCTCGGCGTCGGTGGTCGCGGCCAGCAGCTCCCCGGCGGCCAGCGCCTTGTACGTGGAGGCGAACCCGAAGCGCTCCCCGGCGCGGTGGGCGACGGTCCGCCCCGACCCCGTGTCCACGGCGAACACCCCCAGGCGGGCGCCGAACTCCCGCTCCAGCTGCGCGAACCGCTCCCCGGCGCGGTCGGGGGCGGTGGCCGCGGGGGCGGAGGAGGTGACCGCCGGGGCGGGCGGAGCGGCGGCGGCGTCGTCGGCGGCGTCGGCGGTGCCGTCGGCGGCGGGGGCCGAACCGCACCCCGCGAGGACGAGGACCAGGGCGGCGAACGGCAGGCGACGTCTCACGGGCCCAGCCTCCCGCCCCGCCCCCGCGCCGTCGACGACCGGCCCCCGGCGCGCCGGCGTCTGGCAGAGTCGCCCCGTGAACCTGCTGGGCCGCTGGCGCACCGCGGACGACCCCCGGCGCGTCGAGCTGTACACCCACTGGTCGCTGGTGCCCATGACGTTCCTGGCCCCGCTGGTCGTCCTCGGGGTCGCCGTCGGCTCCGGCGGGGCCGCCGCCTGGGTCGCGGCCGCCGCCTCCTGCGCGCAGGCCCTCGCCGTGGCCCCCGCCATCAGCCGGGTCGTGCTGCGCCGGCCCTGGAGCCGGCCGGTGCTCGCGCTGTGGGTCGCCGGCTCGGTGCTCGCGTACGTCGTCGGCGTCCTCGTGCTGCGGGCCACGCCGGCGGTGGACGCCGTCGCCGCGGCCGCCGCCGTCGTGGCCGTCGCCCCGCTCGGGCGGTACCGGTTCCGCCGCTACGCCCCCGTCGTGGTGCTCGTCGTCGGTGCCGCGAGCGCCCCGCTGGCCGGCGACGTCCTCACCGTCGCCCTCCACGTGTTCTACGGCCTGTTCCTCACCGCCGTCCTGCAGCTGTCGCTGTGGCTGCTCGACGTCGTGCGCCGGCTCGCCGACGCCGAACGCGACCGGACGCGGCTGGCCGTCGCCGAGGAACGGCTGCGGTTCGCCCGCGACCTGCACGACGTCGTGGGCCGCGACCTGTCCGCCATCGCCGTCACCAGCGACCTCGTCGCCGAACTCGCCCGCCGCGGCCGCCCCGAGGCCGCCGACCGCGCCGAGGAGGTGCGGCGCATCGCCCAGCACTCCCTGGAGGAGATCCGCGCCGTCGTCCGCGGGTACCGCGCCGTGGACCTCGCCGTCGAGCTCCAGGGGTCGGTGGCCCTCCTGGAGTCCGCCGGGGTCACCTCCGTCGTCGAGCACGACGCGCCGGACCTGCCCGAGCAGGTCCGGTCCGCCGCGGCCTGGGTCATCCGCGAGGGCGTCACCAACGTCGTCCGCCACAGCAGCGCGACGTGGTGCCGCCTGCGGGTGCAGCGCCGCGACCGCGAACTCGTCGTCCGGCTGGAGAACGACGGCGTCCCGGCTCCCGGCCCCGCCGACACCGCGGGATCGGGCCTGGGCGGGCTCGCCGAACGCCTGCACCCCCTCGGCGGGCGCCTGCGCACCGAACGCGGACCCGGCACGTTCACCCTCGAAGCCCGACTGGAGATCGCGTGACCACCACCGTCCTGCTCGCCGACGACGAGAACCTCGTCCGCAGCGCCGTCGCCGGGCTGCTGGACCTGCAGGACGACCTCACCGTCGTCGGGCAGGCCGCCAGCTGCGCCGAGGCGCTCGCGGTGGCGCGCAAGACGGCACCCGCCGTCGCGGTCCTCGACCTGCAGATGCCCCCCGGCGCCCCGGGCGCCCCCGCCGACGGCATCGCGCTCGCCGCGGCCCTGCACGCCGAGCTGCCCGGAACCACCACGCTGCTGCTCACCAGCCACGGCCGACCCGGCCACCTCAAACGGGCCCTGGAGGCGGGCGTGCGGGGTTTCCTGCCCAAGACGTCGTCCGGGCAGGTGCTGGCCGAGGCGATCCGCACCGTGTCCGCCGGGGGCCGCTACGTCGACCCGACGCTGGCCGCCGACGCCATCGCCGCCGGCGCCAGCCCGCTGACCGCGCGGGAGGCCGACGTCCTGGAACTGGCCGCCGACGGGGCGGGCGTGGAGGAGATCGCGCTGAAGGTGTCGCTGTCGCCGGGGACGGTGCGCAACCACCTGTCGTCGGCGTCGGGCAAGCTGGGCGCGGCGAACCGGCACGAGGCCGTCGCCGTGGCGCGGAGAGCGGGCTGGATCTGATGAACACCGTCCTGGTCCTGGGGGGACGCAGCGAGATCGGCCTGGAGGTCGCCGAACGGCTCGTCCGGGCCGGGGCCCGCACCGTCGTGCTCGCCGCCCGCCGGTCCGCGGACCTGGCCGCGCAGACCGCGCGGCTGAGCGCGCTGGGCGCCGCCGTGGAGACCGTCGAGTTCGACGCCGACGACCTCGCCTCCCACGAGGGGGTGCTGTCCTCCGTCGTGGCCCGCCACGGGGCGCTCGACGCCGTCGTCGCGTTCGGGGTCCTCGGCGACCAGGCCCGCGCCGAGCGGGACGTCGCGCACGCCCTCGCCGTCGTCCACACCGACTACGTCGCCCAGGTCAGCGTCCTGTCGCACCTCGCGAACCTGCTGCGCCCGCTGCGGTCCGGGCGCCTCGTCGTGTTCTCCTCCATCGCCGGGGCGCGGGTGCGCCGCGCGAACTACGTGTACGGGTCCGCGAAGGCCGGCCTCGACGGTTTCGCCTCCGGCCTCGCCGACGCGCTGCACGGCAGCGGCGTGCACCTGCTCCTGGTCCGGCCCGGTTTCGTCGTCGGGCGCATGACGACAGGGATGTCGCCGGCGCCGCTGGCCTCCACCCCCGCCCAGGTCGCCGACGCCGTCGCGGCCGCCCTCGCCGCCGGTCGCGGGACCGTCTGGGTGCCCGGGACGCTGCGGGCGCTCGCGGCGGCGATGGCGGTCACCCCGCGCCCGGTGTGGCGGCGCGCGCCGCGCTGAGTCCGGCGCGCGGGCCCGCGACGGTGTGCCTACCGTGGCCGCCATGGACCTGGGACTGCGGGGACGGACCGCGCTGATCACCGGCGCCGACTCCGGGATCGGCTGGCACACAGCCCGTCTGCTCCTGGAGGAGGGTGCCCGGGTCGCCGTGACCGACCTCGACCAGGACGCCCTGGACGCCGCGGCGGCCGACCTGCCCGGGCCGGTGACGGCCGTGGCCGCCGACCTCACCGACCCCGCCGCCGTCGACCGCCTGCACCGGGAGGTCGTCGCCGCCGTCGGTGAGCCCGGGATCCTCGTGCACGCCGCGGGCGTCACCGGGGCCCAGGGGTTGTTCCACGAGATCGACGACGAGGGCTGGCGTTCCACGCTGGACACCGACTTCCTCGCCGCGGTCCGCGTCGTCCGCGCTTTCCTGCCCGGCATGCGCAGCGCGGGCCGGGGGCGCGTGGTGCTGCTCGCCTCCGAGGACGCCGTGCAGCCCTACCCCGACGAACTGCCCTACTGCGCGGCGAAGGCCGCCGTCCTGAGCCTCGTCAAGGGCCTGTCGAAGACGTACGGCCGCGAGGGGATCCTCGTGAACGCCGTCTCGCCCGCCTTCATCGCCACCCCCATGACGGACGCGATGATGGCCGAGCGCGCGCAGGAACGCGGCGGCGGGGTCCAGGAGGCCATCGAGAGCTTCCTCGACGAGGAACGGCCGTTCATGGAGCTGAAGCGGCGCGGGGAACCCGAGGAGGTCGCCGCGGTCATCGCCTTCCTCGTCTCCGAGCGCGCGAGCTTCGTCACCGGCAGCAACTACCGGGTGGACTCGGGGTCCGTCGCGACGATCTAGGCCCGGCCCCGGAGACGTGCAGGCGCCGGTCACCGTCCCGAGCGGGGGCGGTGACCGGCGCGGGCCCGTCGGTCAGGAGCAGTTGGTGCTGCGGTACTCGCTGATCGCCAGGCTGGTGCCCGGTGCGGGGCAGAGGAACTGCGTGTAGCGGGTGTCGTCGTCGACGTAGCGCTTCAGCCAGCTGATGCTGTACTTCGCGATCGTGGTGTTCGAGCTGTTCGGGGCGAAGTGGCTGGCCCCCCGCAGTTCCAGGTAGGCCTTGTCGGTGGCCGTGGGGATGGACGCGTAGAACGGTTCGGAGTGCGACGCCACCGGAGCCGTGGAGTCGTCCTCCGCGCCGATGATCAGCGTGGGGGTGCTGACCTCGGGCCAGGTCTTGTCCAGGTTCCACGGCGTCAGCGGGATGGCGGCCTTGAGGGCCGGGTCGTCCTTGACCGCCTCCAGGGTCCCGCCCCCGCCCATGGAGTGGCCCATGACCGCCAGGCGGCTCGCGTCGACGCGGGCGCGGACGCTGCTGCGGTCGGTGAGGTAGGTCAGCGCGGCCTGGATCTGGTCCCCGCGGGAGGAGGGCTGGTCGTAGCGGCTCCGGGTGTCGATGGTGAACACCACGAAACCCTGCGAGGCCAGGCGGGGCCCGTACCAGGACATGCTCGACTGGCTGGCCGTGTAGCCGGGGGCGATCACCACGGCGCCGAAGGTGCCCGCGCTGGTGGTGGTCGGGTAGTAGATCGTCCCGCCGCCGAAACCGGTCGCGGCGAAGCTCGACACGGTCGTGGTGGAGACCGCGAAGGAACCGCGCGTCGCCTCGATCGAACTGGTGGTGGGCGCGGGGCCGCGCTCGTAGGGGTTGTCGGCGGCCTGGGCCGGGGCGGCGCCGACGACGAGGGGGAGGGTGACGGCGGTGGCGGCCAGGGAGGCGCGGAACCCCCGGACGGTGCGGCGGCGGGACGGGCGCGTGGAGGTGTTCGACATGGAGCGGCTCTCCGGGGGCGTGCTGCGGTGGGGGAGTGCCGGGGCGGGGGCGTGCGGAGCCGCGACTGCGCCGGTCCCGCCCGGGATTTCCCGTCCCCGGTCCGCCACAAAGTAGCCATGGCCTGACCGACTGGTCAAGCAACTGGTCGGGCGCCTCCGGGGCGGCCGCACCGCGCCCGCCACCGGTTACCCTCGCGGCCGTGGCGGACACGGAGGACGGGGACACCGGGCGGGTGGACGGCCGGCGGCTGCGCTACCGGCACCGCCGCGAGGAACTGCTGCGGGCGGCCACCGAGCACGCCCTCGCCCACGGCCCCGCCCAGCTGTCGCTGCGGCGGATCGCCGACAGCGCCGGCGTCAGCCACGCCGCGCTGCTGCACCACTTCGGCACCCGCGAGAACCTCGTCGCCGAGATCGTGGAACGGGTCCTGGACCGCGCCTTCACCGGGCCGCGGGTGCTCGCCGGTGAGCACACCACCGACGAGGAGGGCGGCCCGCTGCGCGCCCTGTGGCGGCGGGCCACCACCGGTGAGGGGGAGGCGTACGTGCGGTTGTTCCTCGCCGTCACCGGCGGCACCCTGCACGACGAGACCCTCGCCGACCCGGTGCGCCGCTCGCTGCGCCGGCGCACCGAGGTGCTGGAAGCGGGCCTGCTGCGGGCCGGCTGCCCACCCGAGCGGGCCGGGGCGCTCGCGACGCTGGTGCTGGGCACCCTGCGCGGCCTGGTGGTGGACCGGCTCGTCACCGGCGACACCGCGCGGGTGGACGCCGCGTTCGAGGTGTTCGCCCTCGGCCTGGACCGGCAGCGCAGCGAGTGGTGAGCCGGCCCGCCGGGACGTGACGCACGCGACAGCCCCGCCGGGTCACGGGAGCGGCCCGCGCGGTGTTGCACAGGACGCGGGGCGACCCGGGTGGCGGCCGTGCGGCCGGCCCCGGGGACGAGCGACCTCGCGATCCCGACGAGCACGACCAGTGAGGCACGCGCATGACCCCTCCCGTCCACCAGCTGTGGCACCGCGTCGAACGCTCCCGCAGCCACCCGCTGACCACCGACCGGCTGCCGGACCTGCACCGGCTCACCCGCCGGGACCTCGACGACGACGCGTTCCGCGCCGCGACGGTCGTCGCCCTCGCCGGGCTCGGCACCGACCGGCTCACCGCCCTGCTCGACCTGCGCGACGCCCTGGACAGCGGCGCGGTCGACGAGTGGGCCACCGCCTGGGCGCACGAGGTGCTCTGACCCCCCCCGCGCGGACGGCACCGGGTGCGCCCCGGCGCGACCGCCCGGCCGGTGGGCGGCAGCGGGTCAGGACGCGGCCGGCGGTGCTGCCACGGACTCCCGGTCGACGAGGATCGAGGCGAGGTGCACGACGGCCGGGGGACCGTCCTCGCCGCGCAGGCGGGCCGTCAGGCGGGCGGCGGCCTGCTCGCCCAGCAGCTGCACGGGCTGGCGCACGGTCGTGAGCGTCGGCCGCAGGACGCCAGCCCACGGCGAGTCGTCGAAGCTGACCAGCGAGAGGTCGTCCGGGACGGACAACCCCCGCGCCCGCACCTCGGCGAGCACCCCGATCGTCGCCTCGACCTCCGTGCAGACCACCGCCGTCGGCGCGTGGCCGTCGAGGACCCCGGCCGTGAACGCGCGGGCCCCGTCGGCGGTCTGCCGACCCGTCATCACCAGGTGGGGATCGACCTCGACCCCGGCGGCCCGCAGCGCCTCGGCGTACCCGAGGTACCGCTCGCCGACGCTCGAGATCTCCACCCGGGCGGCGAGCTCGGTGAGCCGCCGCGCGCTGACCCGGGCGCCGGTGCCGGGCGGGACCGCCGGGCCCCAGGCCAGCGCGATCCTCGAGTGCCCGGCGTCGAGCAGCCGCCGCGTGGCCTCGCGCGCCGCGTCGCGGTTGTCCATGACCACCGCGTCGACGGCGAGGTCGTCCAGGGTGCGGTCGACCTGCACGACCCGGACCCCCCGGGAGGCCGCCCAGCGCAGGGCCTCCGCCGCGGCCCGGCGGCCGCCGGCGGGGGCGATGACGATCCCGTCGACGCGTTTCCCGACGAGCAGGCGCACCGCCTCGTCCTCCAACGCCGGGTCCTCGTCGGAGTTGACGACGAGGGTGCCGTACCCGGCGGCGCGGGTGGCGTCCGAGATGCCCCGCAGCACGGCGGCGAAGAACGGGTTCGTGATGTCGGCGAGCACCACCCCGATCGTCCGGGTGACCCCGGTGCTCATGCTCCGGGCCAGTTCGTTCGTCTCGTACCCGAGCGCGGCCGCGGAGTTCAGCACCTGCTTGCGCGTCCGCTCGCTGACCGAGCCGTAGCCGCCGAGGACCCGGGCCGCGGAGGAACGGCCGACGCCCGCGTGCTGCGCGACCTCCGAGATCGTCGGTCTGCGGTCCCCGCCCTGGTTCACGGCCGTCATCCTAGTGACACCCGGTTCACCGCCCGGTGGCCGGCAGGGCCGCCGCGATGAGTTCGAGCGAGCGGGCCAGGACCGGTCGCGGGTCCTGCGCGTAGGAGCCGTCCCCGAAGAGTTCGACGGTGAAGTCGCCCGCGTACCCGCGCCGGTCGAAGTCCGCCAGCAGGTCCGCGAGGGGCAGTTCGCCCTCGCCCCAGGCGAGGTGCCCGTCCGGTGCGCCGTCGATGAGGTGCGCGTGCAGCAACCGGTCGCCCAGCAGGTCCGCGTAGTCGTCGACGGTTTCGCCGGCGACCGCCATCGCGACCGTGTCCAGCACCGCGCCCAGCCGCCGGTCCCCGACCTCGGCGAGCACCCGGGCCGTGTCGGCCGCGGTCGTGACCAGGTTCGACTCCACCCGTTGCAGGGGTTCGAGGACGCAGGTGACCCCCAGTTCCGCGGCCCGGGTCGCGATCCGGCCGATCGCGTCGACGGACCGGACCCAGGCGTGCTCGCGCGGTTCGGACTCGAACCCGCGGCCGGAGGTGAGGAGCAGCAGACCGGAACCGAGTTCGGCCGCGATCTCGGCCGCCCGCAGGAAGAACTCGACGCTGGCCGAACGCAACCTCGCGTCCGGTGAGGCGATGTTCACCGGGTAGGACACCTGCTCGGGGGTGAAGCACACGACGCGCATCCCGCGGGCGGTGACCTCGCGGCGCAGCGCGGCCGCGTCCCGGTCGGTGACCCAGGGGACGTGCAGCTGCGGGGCGGTGCCCCACAGCTCGACCCGGTCGCGGCCCAGGGCCGCCAGGTCGTCCAGGCACTCCGGCAGCGGCCGGTGCTGGTAGGCGAAGTTCGACCCCGCGACGCGGTCGAGGGAAGTGGTCACCGGTGTCCTCCTGGATCGGTTGGTGGAGACGACGCGGCCCGGGACGACGAGGTCGCCGCCCCGGCCCGGGTTCACCCCGTCACCCCGAGCAGGCCGACCACGACGAACCCGGCGGCGGCCACGGCGGCCGCGGCCACCTGGTACGGCAGGTTGGTGATCCAGTGCCGGTACAGCGGGATGCGGGCCGAGCTGGCGGTGAGCAGCCCGACGTCGGAGGAGATCGCGGCGGAGATGCCGAGCGTCCCCGCGGAGAGCACCGCGGCGACGGTGGCCGGCACGCTGGCCCCGGTCTGCGCGCACAGCTGCACCAGCACGGGGACCATGAGGATGTAGAGCGACCAGTTCAGCGTCACGAGCATCTCGGTGACCGCGAAGATCGCGAAGATGATCAGCGGCAGCCACTGCGGGGCGATCGCGCCGTCGACGTGCTGCACCACGAACTCGGTGAAGTTCAGCGTGGAGATCCCGTGCACCAGCACGAAGGCCAGCGCCATGAGCAGGATGAGCGGGAAGATGTCCTTCATCCCCTCGATCACCGTGTCCACGTAGCCGGCGATCGTCGTCCAGCCCTGGACGACGAGCAGCGCACCGGTGAGCAGGATGCCGAGGAGGAAACCGAGTTCGATGTTCCCGGTCGTCAGGGACGTGGCGATGACGACGACGACCGGGGCCAGGAAGTTCAGGGCGTGCGGGAGGCGGCCGGTGCCGGCGGCGGCCTGCGCGGGGTCGGCCGCGGCGGCGCGGAAGTCCGCGCGCAGGGGGCCGACGACGGGCAGGACGCGGGCGGCCAGCAGCAGCGCGATCACCACGGCGGCCATCGAGTGGAACAGGTACGGCAGGACCCCCAGGTAGGTGCTCAGCTGGTCCGTCCCGTACCCCGCCGCCACGAGCAGGCCCGCGACGAGCACCGGCGTCGTGCCGATCGGGTTGAGCGTGTTGGCCGTCTCGCCCGCGGTGCGCACCAGGGAGGCGGTGAAGGTGCGGGGCAGGCCGAAGCGGCGGTTGACCGGGGCCAGGCTCACCGTGACGCCCGAGGCGGACACGTAGCTGTCGTTGCTCAGCAGCAGGGTCAGGACGACGGTGACGATCCCGGCCGTGCGCGGTCCGCGCGCGAGCCGGCCGGCGGCCCGGGCGAAGGAGGTGGCCAGCCCGGTGCGCTCGAAGACCCCGATGAGGCCGCCGATCGCGGCCAGCCGCACGAGGAGACCGGCGTTGTCGGCGTCGGTGATCTGGCCGAAGAGCGCGTCGAACCAGGCCGTGGCGACCGACCCGCGGTAGATGATCACGGTCGCGAGGAGACCGCTCCACAGGAAACCCTCGATGACGCGGTGGGTGGTGAGCACGAAGGCGAAGAGCGTCACCGCCGGCAGCAGGCTCCACCACCCGTAGGAGGCGTCGGTGCCCGAGGGAGCCAGGAGCGAGACCGCGAGGACGACCACCAGCCCCGCGTAGGCGGACGCGGTGCGCCGGGTGGGCCGGCGCCGGCCCGCCGGTGCCGCGGCGTCGGCGGTGGCGTGCGTCGCCACGGTCGGGCCGGGGGTGGCGGGCTCGCTCACCGCGGTGGTGGTGCGGTCGTCGTGCGCCATTGCAGGATCTCCTTCGCGTGACCGAACGCGCCGTCGACCTGGCACTGGTCGGCGGCGAAGCGGGCGCCGCGGCCCAGCGCCGCGGCGAGGACGTCGCCGGAGGGGGTGGCGCCGCGGCGCCACCCGTTCTCCAGGAGGTGGAGCGTGAAGGCCGTGATGAACGCGTCGCCGGCGCCCATCGTGTCGTGCGCCGAGACCGGTACCGCCGGTGCGGTGTGGAAGGTCCTGCCGTCGTGGACGGCCGAGCCCTCCAGGCCCCGGGTGAGCAGGACCAGGCCGGGGCCGCGGTCGTGCACGCGCTCGGCGAACGCGTGCGCGGCCCCCCAGTCGAGGTCGGCGACGGAGAACACCGCCAGGTCCACGTGGGGGGCCACCAGGTCGAGGTGCTCCTCGCGGCGCTGCTCGGCCTCGTCGGAGAAGTCGAAGCTCACCAGCCCGGCGGCGCGGCCGACGTCGGCCAGCACCGGTTCCAGGCCGGCGTAGGTGCTCACGTGCACGAGGTCGAAACCCGCCAGGTACTCCAGGTCGGCCGCGTCGGGGCGGAAGGGCTGCTCGAGCAGCACCCCGCCGTCCCAGTCGCCGAAGACCCGGTCGCCGTCGCGCACGACGACGTCGCACCACCCGGTGACGCCGTCGTGCACCCGGCACCGCCGGGTGGAGACGCCGAGCTCGGTCAGGCAGGTGCGCAGGTGCGCGGCGGCGTCGTCGGTGCCCAGCACCCCCAGGTAGGCCGACTCGGCTCCCAGGCGCCGGGCGAACACCGCGAAGTTCACGCAGTTCCCGCCGGGGTAGAAGAACCCCCGCTCGGTGAAGCGGTCGACGACGTTGTCGCCGAACCCCACGACCCGCGGGCGCCGCGGGTCGGGCATCAGTACTCCACCGTGCGGTAGTACCGGCGCAGGGTCAGCGGGTGCTCGCGCACGGCTTCGAGGTGCTTGCTGAAGCGGATCGTGATGGCGTCGACGACGATGGGGCCGACCAGGCCGCGGAACTCCGGTGAGATCCCCTCCAGGGCGTAGTCGGCCGTGTCGAGGACGGTGGTCGCCCTGTTGTAGTTGTCGGTGAACTTGCGCACGCGTTCCATCAGCGGCCGGCTCTCGTCTTCACCGATGAACAGCAGGACGCTGGTGTCCTCCTCGATGAGCTCCAGGGAACCGTGGAAGAACTCGGCGCCGTGCACCCGGGTGGTGCGCAGCCACTGCATCTCCTCGAGGATGCACATCGAGTAGTTGTAGGTGAAGCCCCACAGGTTCCCGGCGCCGACGAGGAAGTGGTAGTCGGTCTGCGCGTGCCGGGCGGCGAAGTCCGCCGCGACGGGGTCGGCCTGCTGCTGCACCCGCGTCAGCAGCGGCGTCAGGTCCGACAGCTCCGCGGCCAGGCGCTCGTGCTCGGGGAACTCCCCGCGGCGGTTCAGCAGGGCGGTGGTCAGCAGCAGCAGCTGGATGTCGATCGACTCGCCGGCGGTCTCGTCGTCGGCCCAGTTGACGAGCACGTGGTCGGCGGCGGCGATCGGGCTTTCGGCGTCGCCGGTGAGGGCGATGGTCGTGACGCCCTTCGCGCGGCAGTGCTCCAGCGCGGCGACGGTCTCCCGCGTCGTCCCGGACAGGGACGAGAACACCGCGACGGAACGTCCGGTGAGGCGGGGGTCGTCCGCGACGAGCAGTTCCGCGGCGATGACCGAGCGCACGGGCAGCGTCGAGGTGCGGGTGACGAGGTGCTCGTAGGGCCACATGGCGGCGTACGAGCCGCCGGAGCCGATGAGGAACAGCGAGTCGTAACCGGCCTCGGTCACCGCGTCCGCGATCGCGTCGATCTGCGGACGCAGCGCACCGGCGCCGCCGACGACGCGCCGGTAGCGGTCCTCGTCGAATCCGAGCATGTCGGGGTTCCTCCCGTCCGTCGGCCGGGGGACCCAGCCGCATCGCTTTGGTACCGGTCCCAATTGGGACCGGTGTCAATGTAGCGGCGAGGGTGGGGGAAGTCGAGCACCCGGGACGACGCGGTCCCGGACCCTCGACGTTCCGGTTCGAGCACCTGCTGCACGCCGAGGCCGAGGTCGTCGACACTGCGCGCCTCACCCCGGCCCAGGTGGCCCGGCGGGTCGCGGACGCCGTCGCGGGGGGACCGCGCGGGACCGGCTGGGGGACGGTCCGTCAGCCGTCACCGCCGGACGGGCACGTGCGGCGGCCCTCTCGTCGGGGCGGAGCCTTGACATGGCTAAACATCCGACGATTGACTGGCGCGAGCGTACCCACCACGCTGCACTCGATGAGGAGGCACAGTGCGTACCAGTGACACGCGCGGAGCAGATGATCGCTCACGCGGTGCTGGCCATGACCCCAGGGCGGTAAGCATCCGATGATTGCGTGGTCCACGATGTCGTCGTCGGGACGCGGCACCCCGTCGCGGGAGGGGTGCCGACAGTGGCGATGACCCCTCTGCGGGCGTCCGCCGTGGCCGAGGCCGCCGCGACGAGCACCCGCGGTCGCTCCGCGGCCGGTCGCAGCCTGCGCCGGCAC
Source organism: Kineococcus rugosus (assembly GCF_050871975.1). NCBI lineage: Bacteria > Bacillati > Actinomycetota > Actinomycetes > Kineosporiales > Kineosporiaceae > Kineococcus > Kineococcus rugosus. The sequence goes on from NZ_JBJLSJ010000025.1 coordinate 51,619, forward strand.
TGGCAGCTGTACGTCATGCTGGCGGTGCCCCTGGCGTGGTTCGTCGTCTTCAAGTACATCCCCATGGTCAACGCCGTCATCGCGTTCAAGCAGTACAACGTCGTGGACGGCATCTGGGGCAGCGACTGGGTGGGGCTGGCCAACTTCCAGCGCTTCTTCGACAACCCGGTCTTCGGGCGCATCGTGTCCAACACGTTCATCCTGTCCGTCTACGCCGTGCTGGCGGGCTTCCCCATCCCGATCCTCCTGGCGCTGGCCATCAACGAGGTGCGGCTCAAGTTCTTCGCCCGCACCGTCCAGCTGGTCACCTACGCCCCGTTCTTCATCTCCACGGTGATCATCGTCTCGATGACCATCCTCATCCTCTCCCCGCGCATCGGGCTGCTCTCGGACGTCTTCGGGTTCTTCGGGGCGAGCCAGCCCAACGTCCTGGGTGATCCGAACGCCTTCCGGCACATCTACGTGTGGACCGACGTCTGGCAGACGGCCGGCTACTCGGCGGTCATCTACCTGGCCGCGCTGGCCGGCATCGACCCCACGCTCTACGAGGCGGCCCGGGTCGACGGCGCGAACCGGCTGCAGAAGATCATCGCGGTGGACCTGCCGGGCATCGCACCGACCGCGGTCATCATCCTCATCCTCGGGGTCGGCAACGTCATGTCGCTGGGTTTCGAGAAGGCGTTCCTGCTGCAGAACCCGCTGAACCTCTCGCAGTCCGAGATCATCGCGACCTACACGTACAAGGTCGGCCTCATCAACGCCGACTTCAGCCTCGCCAGCGCCATCGGGTTGTTCAACTCCGTCATCAACCTGGTGCTGCTGGTCAGCGTCAACCGGATCGCCAAACGAGTCACCGGGAGTGGTCTGTGGTGAGCGGCACGACGACGCAGGACCAGGAGCGGAGCGGGAAGCGCGCCCGGCGGGCCGGCCGGACCCGGGGGCAGGTGGGCCGGGCCAAGCAGGTGAAGGACCCCGCGGTCGACCGGGTGTTCATGGTCGCGGTCTACGTCCTGCTCACCACCGCGCTGGTCCTCGTGCTCACGCCCCTGCTGTACATCCTGGCGAGCTCGTTCAGCTCGCCGGCGGCGGTCTCGGCGGGACGGGTGTTCCTGTGGCCGGTCGACTTCACCCTGCGCGGCTACGAGGTGGCCCTCAGCAACTCGGCCATCCTCGTCGGGTTCGGCAACTCCGTGTTCTACACGGTCGCCGGTGCCGCGATCAGCGTCACCCTCACCATCATGATCGCCTACCCCCTGTCCACCCCGGACCTGTGGGGGCGGACGGTCATCACCAAGTTCGTCGTGTTCACCATGCTGTTCGCCGGCGGGATCATCCCGACGTACCTCGTCGTGCAGGCCCTCGGGTTGCTCGACACCCGCGGGGCGCTGCTGCTGCCGCAGGCCATCGGCGTCTGGCAGGTCATCATCGCCGTCGCGTTCCTGCGCGCCTCGATCCCCGACGAGCTGATCGAGGCGGCCCAGCTCGACGGGGCCAGCGACCTGCGCATCCTGCTCACCGTCGTCCTGCCGCTGGCCAAACCCCTCATCGCCGTCATCGCGCTGATGTACGGCATCGCGCAGTGGAACTCCTACTTCGACGCGCTGCTCTACCTCCGCGACGCGGACCTGGCTCCGTTGCAGATCGTGCTGCGCAACATCCTCATCCTCAACACCTCCGGCGGGAGCACCGACGCCGCCGCCATGATGGAACGTCAGCAGCTGGCGAACCTGCTGAAGTACTCCCTCATCGTCATCGCCACCGTCCCGCTGCTCCTGGTCTACCCGTTCGTCGCCCGGTACTTCACCAAGGGCATCCTCGTCGGCGCCGTCAAGGGCTGAGCCCGCGCCGCCCCCAGCACTGCGCTCCACACCACCACCCGGCGACACGGTCGTCGCCGCCACCCACCGAGAGGACTCCCCGTGTCCGCACGCCGTCGATCCCGAGCCCGGTCCCGCACCCGTCGCCCCGCCCGCCCTCTGGCCCTCGGGCTGGCCGCCCTCACCCTCGTGGCCACCTCCTGCTCCGCGGGGGAGGACTCGGGGAACGACGCGGAGAAGCTGACGATCTTCGCCGCGCAGGGCCCCGACACGGACCTGGCCACGAACGCGTTCACCAAGGAGATGGAGGAGCTCACCGGCACCTCCTTCGAGTGGCAGACCACGACCTACGACGGCACGACGGCCGCCGAGGCCCGCCGCATCCAGCTGGCCGGCGGGGACTACCCCGAGGTCTTCCTCATGGTGCCCTGGGTGGACCAGTTCTCCCAGCAGGACCTGCAGCGCTACGGCCAGCAGGGCGTCCTGCAGCCGCTGAACGACCTCATCGAGCAGCACGCGCCGAACATCCAGGAGGCGTTCGAGGAGAACCCCGAGTTCAAGGCCCTGGCGACGGCCCCCGACGGCAAGATCTGGGGGCTGCCGCAGTGGAACGACTGCTTCCACTGCTCCTACCAGGCCAAGCTCTGGATCAACACCGACTGGCTGGAGAAGCTGGGGCTGCAGATGCCCACCACGACCGACGAGTTCTTCGACGTCATGACCGCGTTCAAGACCCGGGACCCCAACGGCAACGGCCAGGCCGACGAGATCCCGCTGACCTCCAGCGTCGACGACCTGCTGCTGCCCTACTTCGTCAACGCGTTCCTCTACGACCCGCAGGGCAGCGCGACCTACCCCTCGACCCTCGCCCTGCAGGACGGGGAGGTGACGTTGCAGGCCGCCCAGGACGCCTACCGCGACGCGCTGGCCTACATGGCGAAGCTGTACGAGGCCGGGCTCATCGACCCCGCCGCCTTCACCCAGAACCGCGACGCGATGATCGCGAAGGGGGACAACGCGGAGGCGCCCCTGGTGGGCGCGGCGACCGTCCTGCACCCGAACCTCTTCGTGACCACCGGCCAGGACGACCAGCGCGACGAGGCCTACCAGGCCCTGCCGCCGCTGAAGGGCCCGCAGGGCGTGCAGTTCGCCTCCTACAACCTGCCCAGCATGCCCGGCGCCACGTTCGCCGTGACGAACAAGGCCAGCGAGGAGGAGCAGGTGGCCGCGATCAAGGTGATCGACTACATGTTCCCCCGGGACCAGCACGCCCGGGCCGAGTTCGGCATCGAGGGGAAGGACTGGTTCCAGCCCGTGGCGGGGGAGACCGCCCTGGACGAGGAGCTCACGCCGTTCGCCCGCGTCCCCGAGGCCGACCCCAACGTCAAGCCGGCCAACAACGGGTGGGGACCGCTGGCGCAGTACAACTCCGACGCCGACTTCCGCAACGGCCAGGTGCAGCCCGCCGACGGGTACGAGCGCAAGCTCTTCGACGCCAGCGCGCTGTACGAGCCGTTCGTCCCGCAGGACCAGGTCTTCCCCTACTGGTCGGTCTGGGTGCCCGAGGAGGAGGCGGCCGAGGTGGCCGACCTGACCACCAACATCGAGAACCTCGTCAGCCAGGCCAGCGCCGAGTTCGTCACCGGCACGCGCGACGTGGGCGACGACGGCGCGTGGGCGTCCTACGTCGAGGAGCTGGAGGGCACGGGCCTGCCCCGGTACCTGGAGATCCAGCAGAAGGCCTACGACGCGAGCAAGTGACCCCCTCCTGCACGAGCCCCACCGACCCCGGAGCGACATGACCCCCCAGCACGAGTCCCGGCACGAGTCCCGGCACGTCATCACCTGCGACCGGCCCGCCACCCGGTTCGCCGACTCGTTCCTGCTCGGCGACGGCCGGCTGGGGGTGACCGTCGCGGGGGGCGCCGGGTCGGAGACGTTCGACCTCAACGCCGACACCCTGTGGTCGGGGGGACCGGTCGGACCGCGCACCGACGGCGGGGCCGCGCACGTCCTGCCGGCGCTGCGGGACGCCGTGGCCGCCGGCGACCACCACCGGGCCGACGAGCTGGCCCTGCAGCTGCACGCCCCCGGGTACACCGAGTCCTACCAGCCCGTCGGGCGGCTCACCTGGCAGCACGAACCCGGGGCGGACCCGGACGCGGACGTGCAGGGCTACGTCCGCGAACTGGACCTGGCCCGCGCCACGGCCCGCACCCGCTACCGGCGCGGCGACGCCGACCACGAGCTCGAGGCGTTCGTCGTGCCGGGCGACAGCGTCCTGGTGGCCGGGTCGCCGCGGCCGTGGACCGGCGCGGACCTCCCCCCGGTCGCCTTCACCAGCCCGCACCCGCTGTTGGTGCAGCGGGTCGAGCAGGTCGCCGGCGGGACCCTGCTGCTGGCGGCGGGCCGGGTCCCGGCGCTGGTGGTCCCCAACTACGTCCCCGACGACGACCCCGTGCGGTACGCCCGGGACGAGCCCGCGCCCGACGGGACCGTGCCGCGCGGCGGCGGGTTCGCCGTGGCGGCCCTCGTCCACCTCTCCGCAGGAGCGGCCCGGCTGACCAGCACCGTGGTGACGGGTTTCCGCGGGTGGCGCGAACGTCCCTCGGCCGACGTCGAGACGCTGGTCCGCCGGGCCCGCGAGCAGGTCCTGGCCACCGCCGGGGCGCCGACCGCCGAGCTGCGCGGGCGCACCGAGACCGAGCACCGGAGGTTCTTCGACCGCGTCGACCTGGACCTGCAGCCCGCCGCGGGCCGCGAGCAGGACGTCGCCGTGACCCAGCGGGTGTTCGACCTCGGCCGGTACCTGCTGATCGCCTCCTCCCGGCCCGGCACCCAGGCCGCGAACCTGCAGGGCATCTGGAACGTCGACGTCCGGCCGGGGTGGAGCAGCAACTACACGACCAACATCAACCTCACCATGAACTACTGGGCCGCGGAGTCCACCGGGCTGGGGGACCTGCACGCCCCGCTGTTCGACCTGACCCGCGACCTGGCCGAGGCGGGGGAGGAGACCGCGCGGCTGGACTACGGCGCCCGGGGCGCGGCGGTCCACCACAACACCGACGTCTGGCGCTTCACCCGGGCCGTCGCGGGCCGCCCGTTCTGGTCCAACTGGCCCTCGGCGCTGCCCTGGCTGGCGGCCCACACGTTCGACCACGTCGACTTCGGCTCGGCCCCGGAGGGGTTCGTGGAGGAGGTGGCGCTGCCCGTGCACCGGCGGGCCGCCGCCTTCGCGCTGGACCTGCTCGTCCCCGACCCGGGGACCGGTGCGCTGCTGCCCAGCCCCTCGACCTCGCCGGAGAACTCGTTCCTGCTCCCCGACGGCTCGCAGGCGGCCGTGACGTCCGGGTCGACCATGGACCGTGAACTCGTCCGCGAGGTCCTCACGCACTACCTGACCCTCCTGGACCGCGCGGGACCGGCCGCCGGCCAGGACCCGCAGGACCCCCCGCTGGCCCGGGAGGCGCGCGCCGCGCTGGACCGGCTCGCCCCGCCGGCCGTCGTGGACGGCGTGCTGCAGGAGTGGGGCCCCGGCCTGGCCTCGGCCGAACCGGGGCACCGGCACGTCTCGCACCTGTACGGCCTCTTCCCCGGCACCAGCACCACCACCCGCCGCGACCCCGCGCTGGTGGAGGCCTCGCGCCGGGCGCTGGGGGAGCGGCTGGGCCACGGCGGCGGCCACACCGGGTGGAGCCGGTCGTGGGTCGTGTGCCTGGCCGCCCGCCTCGGGGACGGGGACGGCGCCGAGGAGCACCTGCGGGTGCTCGCCGCGGACCTGATGTCGGACTCGCTGCTGGACCTGCACCCCCACGGGGACTGGCCGGGGGGCGCGATCTTCCAGATCGACGGGAACTTCGGGGCCGTCGCGGGCATCGCCGAGACCCTCCTGCAGAGCCACGACGGCGCCCTGGACCTGCTGCCGGCCCTCCCGCCGGGCTGGCCCGGCGGCAGCGTCCGCGGCCTGCGCGCCCGGGGCGGGCACGGCGTCGACGTGACGTGGGCGGACTCCACCCTGCACCGCGCCCGGGTCGTGCCCGGGTGCGCCGGGGAACTGCGCGTGCGCGCCCCGGGCGCCGCCGGCCTCGTGATCACCGCGGACGACGTGCCGGTGCCGGTGCGGGTGGACCCCGGTGGTGACCACGCCTGGACCGCGCGGGAGGGGACGGAGTACGTGGTCCGGCCGCGCTGAGACCCACCCGCCACCGCGCCCCGGCGCCGCCACGCAGTTCCCGCCCCGCCCACCCCGCCCAGGACCCGACCCCGAGGTTGCCACCATGACCACGATCACCGCCGTGGAGGTCGTCGACCTCCGGTTCCCCACCTCCGCGACCGCCGCCGGCTCGGACGCCATGAACAAGGACGGCGACTACTCCGCCGCCTACGTCGTCCTGCGGACCGACGACCCGCAGCTGTCCGGCCACGGGTTCACCTTCACGATCGGGCGGGGCAACGACATCTGCGTGATGGCCGCCGAGCAACGCGCCCTGCCGCTGATCGGGTGCTCGGTGCAGGAGGTCACCGACGACCTCGGCGGCACCTACCGCCGGCTGAAGTCCGACTCCCAGCTGCGCTGGCTGGGCCCGGACAAGGGGGTCGAGCACCTGGCGATGGCCGCGGTGATGAACGCCGTCTGGGACCTCGCCGCCCGCCGGGCCGGCAAACCCCTGTGGCGCTTCGTCGCGGACATGACGCCCCGCGAGGTCGTCGACGTGCTGGACCTGCAGTACCTCAGCGACGTCCTGACCGCCGAGGAGGCCCTGCGGATGCTGGAGGAGGCCCGGCCGGGCCGGGACCGGCGCATCGCCGAGCTGGAGGCCGACGGCTACCCCTGCTACACCACCAGCGCCGGCTGGCTGGGGTACTCCGACGACAAGCTGCGGCGCCTGTGCCAGGAGGCCGTCGACCAGGGGTACCGCCACGTCAAGCTCAAGGTCGGGGCCGACGTCGAGGAGGACGTCCGCCGCTGCCGGATCGCCCGCGAGGTGATCGGCCCCGACGCCCACCTCATGATCGACGCGAACCAGGTCTGGGACGTGCCCCAGGCCATCGAGTGGGTCGGCCGCCTCGCGGAGTTCTCGCCCCTGTGGATCGAGGAACCCACCAGCCCCGACGACGTCCTGGGGCACGCCGCGATCCGGGCGGCGGTGGCCCCCGTCGGGGTGGCCACCGGCGAGCACGGCATGAACCGGGTCCTGTTCAAGCAGATGTTCCAGGCCGGCGCCCTCGACTTCTGCCAGCTGGACTCCGCCCGCCTGGCCAGCCTCAACGAGATCCTGTCCGTCTACCTCATGGCCAGGAAGTTCGACGTCCCGGTGTGCCCCCACGCCGGTGGCGTGGGCCTGTGCGAACTCGTCCAGCACCTGTCCATCATCGACTACGTCGTCGTCTCCGGATCGCTGGAGGGGCGGGTCACCGAGTTCGTCGACCACCTGCACGAGCACTTCGTGGACCCGTGCGTCGTCGAGAACGGTGCCTACCGGGTCCCCCGCGCGCCGGGGTACTCCGCCGAGGTGCACGCCGCCACCCTCGAGACGTACTCGTTCCCGTTCGGCGCCCACTGGGCCAGTCCCGGCGTCGCCGCCCAGCAGGTGGTGTGAACCACCCCCCGTGCCCATCGAACGCTCCCCACGACGGAGGACGACCATGACGACCACGACCGGCACGACCACGACCGGCACGACCACGACGAGGATGGCCGCGTACGTCGGTGACGGCGTCGTCACCGTCACCGACGGTGCGGTGCGAGCGCCGGCGCGGGGCGAGGTCCGCCTCGAGGTGGCCTACACCGGGATCTGCGGGACCGACCTGCACATCGTCCACGGGGCCATGGACGCCCGCGTGCAGCGCCCCCTCGTGTTCGGCCACGAGGCCAGCGCCGTCGTCGCCGAACTGGGCGAGGGCGTGGGCGAGCTCGTCGTCGGCCAGCGCGTGGTCGTGGTGCCCCTGGTGTGGGACGGCACCTGCCCGGCCTGCCTCGCCGGCCACCAGCACGTCTGCCAGAACCTCACCTTCGTCGGCATCGACTCCCCGGGGGCCCTGCAGGAGTCGTGGACCGTGCCGGCGGGCACCGTCGTCCCCCTGCCCGACTCCCTGTCGCTGCACGACGCGGCGCTGACCGAACCCGTGGCGGTCGCCGTCCACGACGTCCGCCGCTCCGGCCTGCGCGGCGGTGAGCGCGTCGTCGTGCTGGGAGCCGGTCCCATCGGCGTGCTGATCTCCACCGTCGCCCGCACGGCCGGCGCGGAGGTGGTGGTCGTCGAGCTCGACGAGCAGCGGCGCGCCAGGGCCGCGGACCTGGGTTTCCGCACCCTGGACCCCCGCGACGACCTCGAACGGCTCGTCGAGGAGTGGACGGGCGGCGCCGGTGCCGACGTGGTGTTCGAGGTGTCCGGCGCGGCCGCCGCCGTCGCCGTCGCCCCCCGGCTCGCCAGGGTCCGGGGCACGCTCGTCGTCGTCGCGATCCACCCCACCCCGCGGGAGGTCGACCTGCAGCGGGTGTTCTGGCGCGAACTGACCCTCGTGGGTGCCCGCGTGTACGAACGGCGCGACGTGGAGGAGGCGATCGACCTGCTCACCCGGGGGATCGTCCCGGTGGACCGGATCGTGAGCAGCGTGCGCCCCCTGGCGCAGACCGCGCAGGCCGTCGAGGAACTGGCCGCCGGGCGCGGGCTGAAGGTGCTCATCCAGGTGGGCCGGTCGCAGTGACGACGAACCTCTTCGACCTCTCCGGCCGGCACGCCGTGGTGACCGGTGCCAGCCGGGGCATCGGGCTGGCCGTCGCCGGGGCCCTGGCCGACGCCGGAGCCGACGTCACCGGCGTCGGTTCCTCGCTGTCGAACGGCGACACCGAGGTGCGCCGTCGCGTGGAGGCGGCGCGACGGCGCTTCGAGGGCGTCGCGTGCGACTTCTCCGACCGCGCCGCCGTGCAGCAGCTGGCCCGGCGGCTGGCCGGGGCCGAGCGCCCGGTGGACGTCCTGGTCAACAACGCCGGGACGATCGCGCGCGCCCCCGCGGCCGAGCACCCCCTGGAGCGGTGGGACGAGGTCCTGGCGGTCAACCTCGACGCCCCGTTCATCCTCACCCAGGCGGTGGGGCGGGGGATGCTCGAGCGCGGGGCGGGCAAGGTGGTCATGACCGCGTCGCTGCTCAGCTTCCAGGGCGGGGTCACCGTCCCCGGCTACGCGGCGTCCAAGTCGGGCATCGCCGCCCTGACCCGCGCCCTGGCCAACGAGTGGGCCGCGCACGGGGTCAACGTCAACGCCATCGCCCCGGGCTACGTCGCCACCGACAACACGCAGGCCCTGCGGGACGACCCCGACCGGTCCGCGGCGATCCTGCAGCGGATCCCCGCCGGCCGGTGGGGCCGGGCCGAGGACCTGGCCGGGGCCGCGGTGTTCCTGGCCTCGCGCGCCTCCGACTACGTCAACGGTGTCGTCCTGCCCGTGGACGGGGGGTGGCTCAGCCGGTGACGGTGCTGGCGCGAGGTCCGTGCGGCCGGCACCCCGGCGGGGGTTACGGTCAGGCGATGGACACCCTGCGACCGGCTCCGGACAGCGAGGACGCCCCCAGCTCCCGCTCGCAGTCGGAGGCCGTGGTGCAGAGCATCAAGCAGATGCTGGTCTCCGGGGAGCTGGGGCCCCGCGCGCGCCTGCCCGTGGAGAAGGAGCTGGCCGCGCGGCTGGGCGTCAGCCGCGGCACCCTCCGGGAAGGGGTGCGCGCGCTGGCCGCGATGGGGGTCCTGGAGACGCGCCAGGGTGACGGGACGTACGTCACCTCCCTGGACGCCCGGCTGCTGCTGAGCCCGGTCAGCTTCGTCGTCGACCTGCAGAGCGCCGACGGCGGGCGGCAGCTGCAGCAGGTGCGCCGCGTCCTGGAGGTCGAGGCGGCCGGTGCCGCGGCGATGCACGTCGACGCCGAGTCGCTGCAGCGGGCCGAGGAGGTGCTGCGGCGCTTCGAGGTGCGCTCCGAGGGCGACGCCGACGACCACCGCCGCAACATGGAGATCGACATCGAGTTCCACCGCGTCCTGGCCCGGGCGTCGCAGAACGCCGTGCTGGAGGCGCTGATCGAGGCGCTGGCCAGCAGGACGGTGCGCGGGCGCATGTGGCGCGCCATCCGCGACGACGGCGCCGACGAGCGCAGCCACGCCGAGCACCGCGCCATCCTCGCCGCCGTCGTGCGGCGTGACGCCCCGGCCGCCCGGATCCTGATGGGCGCGCACCTGCTGGGGGTCGAGCAGTACCTGTCCCAGGAGACGAGCATCCCCGAGGACCTGGCGCTGGAGGTCCTCGCGCCGGGAGCGTCGCCGGACGCCGCCGAGCCGCGGTGAGCCCGCCCGGTCCGCCGCGTCGCGGACCGCGCGGGACCGCCTGCGGGACGGCCCGTCAGCCGTCGCCGGGCAGACCGGCGGCGTTCCAGGCGGCGACCCCGCCGCGCAGGTGGACGGCGTCGGGGTGCCCCGCGGCGAGGACGGCGCGCAGCGCGCGGGCCGACCGGACCCCGCCGGCGCAGTGCAGCACCAGCGGCCGGGCCGGGTCGAAGCGCCCCGGGTCGGCGAGCACGTCCGCCAGCGGGACCAGGACCGCGCCGGGCAGCGCGAACGCGGCGTGCTCGTCGGGTTCGCGGACGTCCACCAGGGTGAACCCGTCGCGGCCGGCGGCCCGTTCGCGCAGGCGGTGCGCCAGCCCGGCGGCGTCCACCTCCGGCAGGTCCGGGGCCGCCCCGGCGGGGCCGGGAGAGGGTTCGCGGTCCGCGGCGCCCTCGACCGGCTCCACCGCGGTGACCGGCGCCCGCCGCGGGTCGGGGTTCAGGCGCAACGGCCGCCACGTCATCGCCAGCGCGTCGTGGACGAGCACCCGGCCCAGCAGGCTCTGCCCGGCGCCGGTGAGGAGTTTCACGGCCTCGACGACCATCGCGGAACCCACGGCGGCGCACACCGCCCCCAGCACCCCGGCCTCGCCGCAGGACGGGACCGTCCCGGGGGCCGGCGGGGTGGGGAACAGGTCGCGGTAGGTGGGCCCGTGCCCGTCCCGGAACACCGCGACCTGCCCGTCGAAGCGCAGGACCGAACCCCACACCCAGGGCCGCCCGGTCAGGACGCACGCGTCGTTCACGAGGTAGCGGGTGGCGAAGTTGTCCGAGCCGTCCAGGACGAGGTCGTACCCGGCGACGACGTCCTCGGCGTTCTGCGCGGTGAGGCGCTCGCGGTGGCGGACGACGCGGACCAGCGGGTTCGCGCGGGCCACGGCGTCGGCGGCGCTGTCGACCTTGGCCCGGCCGACGTCGGCGGTGCCGTGCAGGACCTGCCGGTGCAGGTTCGACTCGTCGACGACGTCGTCGTCGACGACGCCGAGGGTCCCCACCCCGGCCGCGGCCAGGTACAGCAGGGCCGGGGACCCCAGGCCGCCGGCGCCGACGACGAGGACCCGGGCCGCCTTCAGGCGCCGCTGGCCCAGTTCCCCGACCTGCGGCAGCAGCAACTGGCGGGCGTAGCGGCGGCGTTCCTCCGCGGTGAGCCCCTCGGCGGGTTCGACGAGGGGGTTCACCCGGCCGCCCCGAACTGCGCGAGACCGGTCCACGTCGAGGACGCCTGCGCCAGCGCCCGCGCGGGGATGCGCCCGGCCCGGTGCGCGGCGCGCCCGGCCAGGACGGCGTGGCGCATGGCCGACCCCATCAGCTCGGGGTCCTGGGCCCGGGTGACGGCGGTGGCCAGCAGCACCGCGTCGCAGCCCAGTTCCATGGCGCGCGCGGCGTCGGAGGCGGTGCCGACCCCGGCGTCCAGGACGACCGGCACGCCGGCGCGCTCGACGATGAGGGCGATGTTGTGCGGGTTCAGGATGCCCAGGCCGGTGCCGATGGGCGCGCCCAGCGGCATCACCGCCGCGCACCCGGCCCGTTCCAGGCGCAGGGCCAGGGCGGGGTCGTCGTTGGTGTAGGCCAGGACGGTGAAATCGTCGTCGACGAGCTGCTCGGCGGCGTCCAGGAGTTCCACGGCGTCCGGCAGGAGGGTCTCCTCGTCGGCGACGACCTCCAGCTTCACCCAGTCCGTGCCCAGGGCCTCGCGGCCCAGGCGGGCGGTGAGCAGCGCCTCCCGGGCGGTGCGGCAGCCGGCGGTGTTCGGCAGCACCTGCACGCCCGCCCGGTCCAGGACGTCCAGCAGGGAGCCACGCGCGGACGGGTCGACCCGGCGCAGCGCCACGGTGGTCAGCTCGGTGCCGGAGGCGCGCAGCGCGCGCTCGAGGACCTCGTGGTTGGCCGCCCCGCCGGTCCCGGTGATCAGGCGGGACCGGAACGTCCGCCCGGCGATCACCAGCGGGTCGCCGGCGCCCGGGGCGTCGGCGGGGGAGGGGACCGTGTCGAGCGCGCTCATCCGCCGGCCACCGCCTGCAGCACCTCGAGGCGGTCCCCCGCCGCGACGGGCGTGCGGGCCCAGCCGCCGGCGGGCACCACCTCCTCGCCCAGCGCCACGGCGGTGCCGCGCCCGTCCACGGCGTCCGGCGCGAACCGCGCCACGACGTCGGCCACGCTCGACCCGGCGGGGACCCGCAGGGGTTCGGAGTTCACGAACACCTCCACGTCCCCCGCTGCGATCCCGTCCGCGGTTCCCCCCGCGGTCCCCGTCCTCACGGCACCAGCACCTCCTCCCGGGCCGCGCGCGGCGACCCGAACCGCCCCGGGTCGCACGCCGCGACCTCGGGCACCACGTCCCCGCCGTGGACGAGGGCGGCGACCGCGTCGGCCGTCACCCCCGACAGCAGCACCCCGTTGCGGTACTGCCCGGTGGCCAGCACCAGCCCGGGAACCCCGCCGAACCCGATCAGCGGCAGGTTGTCCGGTGAACCCGGCCGGCAGCGGGCCAGGACCTCCACCAGTTCCAGCTCGGCCACCGCGGGCACCAGCGCCTGCGCGTCCCGCAGCAGGTCGTGCACCGCGCCGGCGGTCACGCGCTCGTCGAAACCCCGCTCCTCGGTGGTCGCGCCCACCACCAGTTCCCCGTCCTCGCGGGGCACCAGGTACACCTCGCGGTCGCGGACCAGCCCGCGCACGGTGCGCTGCAGGACGTGCTCACCGGCGGGCATCCGCAGCCGCGCGACCTGACCCTTCACCGGCCGCACCGGCACGTGCCTCTGGGCGCGGGCGCCGGTGGCCAGCACCACCACGTCGGCCGGCAGGTCCGCGGGCCGGTCCACGGGCAGGTCCCCGTCCCGGCTCCCGTCCGGCAGCCGGACCCCGGCCGCCCGCCCGTCGCGCACCACCACCTCACCGCGGGCCCGGACGCGCCGGACCCCGGCGCGCTCGGCCGCGGTGAGCAGCCCCGCCAGCAGCCGCCGCGGGTCGACCTGGTGGTCCCCCCGCACCAGGCTGCCCCCGCACACGGCCGGGTCCAGGAACGGTTCGGCCCGGCGGCACTGGCGCCCGGTCAGCGCCTCGACCTCCAGGCCCAGCGCCTGCTGCACCTCGCGCACCCGCGCCAGCCGGGCCCGGTCCCCGGCGTCCAGGGCGACCGCCAGGGTGCCGCTGGCGCGGTAGCCCGTGCCCAGCCCCGACGCGGCGGCGACCTCGGCGGCGTAGCCGGCGAAACCGCCCGCGGCCCGCAGGCACAGCGCCAGCAGGTCCTCCTCGCCGTGGTGCAGCTCGCTGACCGGGGCCAGCATCCCCGCCGCGGCGCGCGAGGCGCCCGCCGTCTCGTCGGGGTCGACGAGCACCACGCGGGACCCGCGCTGCGCCAGCCGCCACGCGCATGCCGCACCCGTGACGCCACCGCCGAGCACCACCACGTCGGCGCGCACGTCCCCGCGCCGCGCACCCGGCGCGGTCGAGGGTTTCCCGGGGGGAACCACTCAGCACTCCCTTCGCCGGCACGACCCGGAGCAGGTTCGACGGTCGGCGAGTGCGCTCGCCCTCTCAGCCCGCGATCCCGGGCTCCCGTGGTGCGGCCACCCTACCCCCGCCCCGCCCGGCGGCCCCGTCCCGGTTTCCCGCCCCGCCTGGCAGACTCCCCGCCGTGCCCGTCCCCACCCCCGCGCCGGCCACCGGCGACACCCGCGCGGCCCTCGCCGCCGCCCGCCTCTACCTGTGCACCGGCGCCCGCCGCCGCGAGGGCGACCTCGAGCAGTTCCTCGACGCCGTCCTGGCCGCCGGGGTCGACGTGGTGCAGCTGCGGGAGAAGGGGCTGGAGGCCGCCGAGGAGCTGGAGCTGCTGGAGGTGTTCGCCGCCGCCACCCGCCGCCACGGGCGCCTGCTGGCCGTCAACGACCGCGCCGACGTCGCCGCCGTCGCCGGTGCGCAGGTCCTGCACCTGGGGCAGCGGGACCTGCCGCCCGCCGCGGCCCGGCGACTGGTCGGACCCGGGACGGTGATCGGGCGTTCCACGCACTCCCCGGCGCAGTTCGACGCGGCCGTCGCCGACCCCGACGTCGGCTACGCCTGCGTGGGTCCCACCTGGGCGACGCCCACGAAACCCGGCCGGGCCGCGACGGGCCTGGAGCTGGTGCGCCACGCCGCCGCGACCGCCGGGGACGTGCCGTGGTTCGCCATCGGCGGGATCGACCTGTCCACGGTCGAGCAGGTCGTCGAGGCCGGCGCGCGCCGCGTGGTGGTGGTGCGCGCGCTCACCGGGGCCGACGACCCCGCCGCGGCCACCACCGCGCTGCTGCGCCGGCTGCCGCCGCGGGACTGAGGCGGCCGCCGCCGGCGGGTGCGGTCCGCGGCAGGGCCTAGGCTCGCCGGGTGTGAGTGGACCCACCACCGTCTCCGAACGCCTCGACGCGTTGCCCTTCACCGCCAAGCACCGCCGCCTGCTGGTCGGCTCGGGGGTGGGCTGGGCGCTGGACGCCCTCGACGTCGGCCTCGTCGCGTACGTCCTGCTGGCGCTGCGGACCCAGTGGGACCTCAGCCCCACCGAGCAGTCCTGGATCGCCTCGGTCGGTTTCGCCGGGATGGCGGTCGGGGCGACGCTCGGGGGGCTGCTGGCCGACCGGATCGGCCGGCGGCAGGTGTTCGCCCTGACGCTGCTGGTGTACGGGCTGGCCACGGGGGCCGCCGCGCTGTCGTGGTCGCTCGGTGCGCTGCTGGTGTTCCGCTTCATCGTCGGGCTGGGGCTGGGCGCCGAACTGCCCGTCGCCTCCACCCTGGTCAGCGAGTTCGCGCCGCGCCGCATCCGCGGTCGCGTCGTCGTGCTGCTGGAGGCGTTCTGGGCCGTCGGGTGGACGGTCGCCGCGCTCATCGGGTTCCTGCTCGTCCCGACCTCCGACGACGGGTGGCGGTGGGCGCTGGCGATCGGGGCGCTGCCCGCGGTGTACGCCGTCGTCGTCCGCTGGGGCCTGCCGGAGTCGGTGCGCTTCCTGCTGGCGCGCGGGCGGACGCGGGAGGCGACCGCCGTGGTCCGCGAGTTCGAGGCCGCGGCCGGGATCACGTCGTCGGCCGAACTGGTCCCCGACCCCGCGCCGGTCGCCACGCGCGGCATCTGGTCCGGGGGGTTGCGCCGGCGGACCGCCGGGTTGTGGCTCGTGTGGTTCTTCGTGAACTTCAGCTACTACGGGGCGTTCACCTGGATCCCGAGCCTGCTGGTGGAGGACGGGTTCACCGTCGTCCGGTCGCTGCAGTTCACGCTGATCATCACGCTGGCGCAGCTGCCCGGGTACGCCCTGGCCGCGGTCCTGGTGGAGACCTGGGGGCGGCGCCGGACGCTGTCGGTGTTCCTCGTCGGCTCGGCGCTGTCCGCGCTGGCGTACGCCGGCGCCGACTCGCACGGCACGATCCTCGCCGCGGGCATGGCGCTGTCGTTCTTCAACCTGGGGGCGTGGGGTGCGCTGTACGCGGTGACGCCGGAGGTGTACCCGACGTCGGTCCGCGGCCGGGGCGCGGGGTCCGCGGCCGGTTTCGGGCGGCTCGCCTCGATCCTGGCCCCGTTGTCGGTGCCGTTCCTCGTGGGGTCCGGCGGGACGGCGCTGGTGTTCGTGGTGTTCGGGGTGGCGTTCGCGGTCGCGGCCTCGGCGAGCTTCCTGCTGCCGGAGCGGCGCGGCGCGGCCCTGGACGGGTAGCCGCGCCGCGCCGTCGGTCAGGACGGGAAGTCGGACTTCCTGATGGTGGCGTGGACCCCGACGGTCCGGTCCACGACCTGGGAGAGGTGGAAGTCGGTCGCGGCGGACAGGTAGGCGTACGCGACCGGCTCGGGCATGCCCAGGTCGGAGGTCAGGAAGTCCAGCGCGTGCCGCACGGCGTCGCGCACCGCCACGTCCAGGTCGGTCCCCTGCCCCTCGCCGAGGGGGCCGTCCGGGTCGCTCAGGCCCATCGGGATCCAGTGGTCGGGGGTCTCGGCGAACGGGAACTCGCGGGTCTGCCGCGGGGCGCCGCCCTCGCCGGGGCGCACGATCGACAACCGGACGGTGGCGCGCAGCGAACCCTCCATGGCCGTCAGCGACACCTCGCCGTCGCCCTGGGCCATGTGCGGGTCGCCGACGAAGAACATCGCCCCCGGCACCCGCACCGGCAGGTACAGGGTCGAGCCGACCACCAGGTCCTTGACGTCCATGTTGCCGCCGGCGTCGGTGGGCGGCACCGAGTCGACCATCGCGGAGGTGTCGCGGGCGACGCCCATCGTGCCCAGGAACGGGGCCAGCGGGAACCGCGCGGGGACCGGGCCGGGCAGCGCGCCGACGAGACCGCCGCCGCTGGTCGCCACCGACGTGAACACGCTGATGTTCCCGCCGACGTTGAAGTAGTCCGCCACGAGCGGGTTCCCCACCCACTTCTCGGGCAGTTCCCCCGGCAGCGCGCCCTTGCCGTGGCGGTTGGAGATGACGCCGTAGGGGACCCGCAGCGCCAGGTCCAGCACCTCGACCTTGAGGACGTCACCGGGCACCGCGCCGTCGACCGCGACGGGCCGGGTCACGACGTGCGGGCCGGGGCCGTCGTGCGGGACCTGCGCGGCGATGGCCACCGCGTCGTCCAGGACGTCCTCGGCGGCCACGCCGAAACCGGAGAAGTAGCCCCGCGGGTCCTTGCCCTGGTCCTCCAGGATCCCCTCGTGGGACACGGTGTCCAGGGTGACGACGTCGCCGGAGGAGACGACCACCGACGGTGCGGTGTCGCGGTTCGGCAGGTGCCCCCACAGGACGTTGCCGGGCGTGGAGGCGACGTAGGCGCCCCGGCGGGGGCCGCACCCGGGTTGCAGGACACCGGGGACCACCAGGGAGCCGGCCGCCGCGGTGCCCGTCGTGGCGGCGAGGGCGCCGGAGCCGAGGGTGACGCCCGCGGCGGCGCGCAGCAGCGAACGGCGGGCGGGGAGGAGGGGGTGCGTGGACATGGCGGCACACCACCAGGTCGCTGTGACGCAGCTGTGTCCTGACCGTTTCCGCGGGGTTTCAGCGCGAGGCGCGGACCAGCCCGGCCGCGGCCTCGGTCTCCAGGGCGGCGAGGTCGACGAGCAGGCTCGCCTCCCCGTGCAGGCGGTCGCTGAGGGCGTCCACCCCCGGTGACAGCAGCGTCAGGTCCCCCCGCTCGGCGAGGTCGGCGAAGATGCCGTCGTTGCTGACCACCACGAACTCCACCGGGTCGGGGACCTCGCGCGCGGCCGCCAGCAGCGCCAGGTCCGCGACGTCGGCGCCGTCGGGGACGGCCTGCGCTCGGTCGGCGAACTCCTCCAGCCACGGCCGGGAGCGGGCGACGGCCCCGACCTGACCGGCGAGCGCGACCCGGTCGGCCTGCCGGGCCAGGTCCAGGACCACCGCGAGCCGGGCCCGCAGCCGGGCCGGGCCCGCGCGCAGGTTGTCCAGGTCGACCAGCAGCACGCGGGTCGCGCCCTGCCCGGCCCACACGGGGTACCCGCGGACCAGTTCGCGCAGCGCGTCGCTCAGCGGGTCGGGGCCGACCCGGACGACGTCGTCGGGCAGCTCGGCGAGGTCGAACCACTCGTAGTCGGCGTACTCGCCCGGCGCCCCGCCCAGTCCCATGGGTCAACCCTCCCACTGCCGCCGTCGGTCCGGTTCACCAGCCGCGTTCGCGCCACTGCGCCAGGTGCGGGCGCTCGGCGCCGAGGGTGGTGGGGGCGCCGTGGCCGGGGTGGACGACGGTGTCGTCGTCGAGCACGTCGAACAGGCGCTCGGTGACGTCGGTGAGCAGGCGGTCGAAGGCCCGCGCGTCGCCGGAGGTGTTCCCGACGCCGCCGGGGAACAGCGAGTCGCCGGTGAAGACGTGGTCGGGGCCGTCGGGGTCGCGCAGCACCAGCGCGACCGAGCCGGGGGTGTGCCCGCGCAGGTGGACGACCTCGAGCTGCACGTCGCCGACGCGGACGGTGTCGCCGTGGGCGAGGCGCTGCTGGACGGGCAGGGGCAGGTGGTCGGCGTCGTCCTCGCCGGCGGCGGTGCGGGCGCCGGTGGCCTCCACGACGGCGGCGAGCGCGCCGACGTGGTCGTGGTGGCGGTGGGTCGTCACGACGAGGTCGAGGTCGCCGTCGACGAGGGCGAGGAGGGTCTCGGGTTCGGCGGCGGCGTCGACGAGGAGCCGGCGGCCGGTGCCGCGGCAGCGGACGACGTAGGCGACGTTGTCCATCTCGCCCACGTGGGCTTCGTCGAGCGTGGCGGTGGCGGTCGTCGTGGAGGCCATGGCGCGACGCTACCGAGGGTGTCCTCAGCGCGGTCCGGTGACCTCGCGGGCGGTCGCGGTGGTGGGTGCGGTGGTGGTGCGGTCGCGCAGGTCGACCACGGCGGGCGCGGGGGAGTGGTGGGCGTGGTCCAGCGCTGCGCGCTGGCTCCACCTGCGGGCGAGGGTGACGGCGAACGCCATCGTGCACAGGCCGTAGAAGGTGGCGCGGGCCCCGTCGCCCTGGGCGGCGAACCCACCGGTGAGGGCGAGGCAGCCGAGGGCGCCGATGAGGTGCACGAGGTCCATGAAGGATCGCCAGACGGCCACGGTGCGATCCTGTCCCAGGACCGGGCGTCGTGCACGGCGCCCGCGGGAAGTCCACCGGCCCGGTCCACCCGTCCTCACGCTGGGTCCCACGATCGAACTGTACGTAACGATCGGGTGACGTGCCCCCCGGAACGGCCCCCCGGGCGTGCGCACCCGGCCGATCCCCGCCAAGCTCGGCGGTACCGTCCCGCGTCGCCGCGGTTCCGACCGGCTCGGCCCGGCGGGGCGCCGACCGGCCGGGTCCCGCCACCGGGGGTGGCGGGCCGTCCCGAGCGGAGGAGTCCCCTTGCACCGCAACGCAGTCGTCGTCGCCCAGGCCCTGCGCGAGGCCGGCGCGGACGGCGAGGTCGTCGAGCTCGACTCCTCCGCGCGCACCGCCGCGCAGGCGGCCGACGCGCTCGGCTGCCCGGTCGGCGCGATCGCCAACAGCCTGGTGTTCCTCGCCGACGGCGAACCGGTGCTCGTGCTGACCAGCGGCGGGCACCGCGTCGACGTGGCGACGACGGCGGCCGCCCTGGGGGCGCGGGAGCTCACCCGCCCCAAGGCCCCCGCGGTCCGCGCCGCGACCGGCCAGCCGATCGGCGGGGTCTCCCCGGTCGGGCACCCCCGGCACCTGCGCACCGTCATCGACGTCGACCTGCTGCGCCACGACGTCGTGTGGGCGGCGGCGGGGACCCCGCACGCGGTGTTCCCCACCACGTTCGCCGAGCTCGTGCGGATCTGCGACGCCGAACCCGTCCGCGTCGCCTGAGCCCTCCCCCCCCCCGGACGACGGACAGCCCGCCGGCCCCGCGCGGGTGCGGGGCGGCGGGCCGTCCGGGGCGGGCGGGGTCAGTCGGTCCCGGCCTCCATGGCCGCGCGGTCCAGCAGCTCGTCCTCCTCGCTGGTCTCGCCCCGCGAGGCGATGGCCTCGGCGCCACCGGCCTCCAGGGCGCCGATGAGGCTGACCTGGGAGCTGCCGACCATGCCGAGCCCGGCGTACTGCTCCAGCTTGGCGCGGGAGTCGGCGATGTCGAGGTTGCGCATGGTCAGCTGGCCGATGCGGTCGACGGGACCGAACGCGGAGTCCTCGGTGCGCTCCATGGACAGCTTGTCCGGGTGGTAGCTGAACGCCGGGCCCTGCGTGTCGAGGATCGAGTAGTCCTCCCCGCGGCGCAGCCGCAGCGTCACCGACCCGGTGACGGCGTTGCCGACCCAGCGCTGCAGGGACTCGCGCAGCATGAGCGACTGCGGGTCCAGCCAGCGGCCCTCGTACATGAGGCGGCCCAGGCGGCGGCCCTCGTTGTGGTAGCTGGCGACGGTGTCCTCGTTGTGGATCGCGTTGACGAGGCGCTCGTAGGCCGCGTGCAGCAAGGCCATGCCCGGCGCCTCGTAGATCCCGCGGGACTTCGCCTCGATGATGCGGTTCTCGATCTGGTCGGACATGCCCAGCCCGTGCCGGCCGCCGATCGCGTTGGCCTCCAGGACCAGGTCGACCGCGGTGTCGAAGGTGGCGCCGTTGAGGGAGACGGGGCGGCCCTGCTCGAAACCGATCGTCACGTCCTCGGGGGCGATCTCGACGGCGGGGTCCCAGAACCGGACGCCCATGATGGGCTCGACGAGCTCCACGCCCACGTCGAGGTGCTCCAGGCGCTTCGCCTCGTGGGTGGCGCCCCAGATGTTCGCGTCGGTCGAGTACGCCTTCTCGGTGCTCGCGCGGTAGGGCAGGTCGCGCGCCTGCAGCCACTCCGACATCTCCTTGCGGCCGCCGAGCTCGGTGACGAACTCCGCGTCCAGCCACGGCTTGTAGATGCGCAGCGCCGGGTTGGCGAGCAGGCCGTAGCGGTAGAACCGCTCGATGTCGTTGCCCTTGTAGGTGGACCCGTCGCCCCAGATCTGGACGTCGTCCTCCAGCATCGCGCGCACCAGCAGCGTGCCGGTCACGGCGCGGCCCAGGGGGGTGGTGTTGAAGTAGCTGCGGCCGCCGGAGCGGATGTGGAACGCGCCGCAGGTCAAGGCGGCCAGGCCCTCCTCCACGAGCGCGGAGCGGCAGTCGACGAGGCGGGCCAGCTCGGCGCCGTAGGCCTGCGCGCGGCCGGGCACCGAGGCGATGTCGGGTTCGTCGTACTGGCCGATGTCGGCGGTGTAGGTGCAGGGCACCGACCCCTTCTCCCGCATCCAGGCGACGGCGACGGAGGTGTCGAGACCACCGGAGAAGGCGATGCCGACGCGCTCGCCGGCGGGCAGGGAGGTGAGCACCTTGGACATGCGGAACAGTATGCACACCCCTGCATGAACATGCAAAGATCGGGGGTCAGATCCCCTTGCCCGGGTTGAGGATCCCCAGCGGGTCGAAGACGCGCTTGAGGTCGTGCTGCAGGTCCAGGCAGTCCTGCCCCAGCTCGGCCCGCAACCACGTCCGCTTCAGCAGGCCCACCCCGTGCTCGCCCGTCAGCGTCCCGCCCAGCTCCAGCGCGAGCGCGAACACCGCGCACGCGGCGTCCCACGCCGGCCCCTCGGTCACCGTGCCGCCGCGCTCGACCACGACGACGGGGTGCAGGTTGCCGTCGCCGGCGTGCGCGACCGTCGCGATCCGCACCCCCGTCCGCGCCGAGATCGCCTGCACGCCCCGCACCGCGTCGGCCAGCCGCGAGCGCGGCACGGAGATGTCCTCGATGAACACGTCCCCCGTCGCCTCCAGGGCCGGCAGCGCGGCCCGCCGGGTGGCGAGCAGGTCCTCGGCCTCGGCCGGGGGGGGGGGGGGGGGGGGGGGGGGGGGGGGGGGGGGGGGGGGGGGGGGGGGGGGGGGGGGGGGGGGGGGCGCGCGGCCTCCGGGGGGC
>NZ_JBJLSJ010000026.1:0-71788 GCF_050871975.1 Kineococcus rugosus
CGCGTGGTGGGTGAAGACGGTCCACAGCCCGACGACAGCGCACGGTGCGGTGGGGGACGCGGGGGGGGGGGGCGGCCCCCCCCCCACACCACCGCGCGAACTAGCCTGTCAAGCGTTCGTGTCATACACGAGATGACGTCAGGCTCACCTCGTCCCGAACGGGGTGATCAGGCGGTTCGGGAGGCCCGGTCGACGACGCGGAGGCGGGCCGACTCGAGGTGGGCGGCGAGAGCGTCCTGCGCCTTCGCGACGTCACCGGCCTTCACGGCCCGCAGGACCCTGGCGTGCTCAGCCGCCACCTTGCGCCCCGAGGTCGTCCGGTGCGCCTCGTGCAGCCCCATCGTCAGGTGCACCTCGCCGATGATCAGCTCGTGCATGCGGCGCAACCGCTCGCTGCCCACCCCTTCCACGAGCGCGACGTGGAAGGCGATGTCCGCGGCGACCTGGCCCCGGAAGTCCTCAGCCGCCGCCGCGGCCTCGATCGCCACCTGGGCGGCCTCAGCGGCCGACGGGACCGAGGAGCGTCGCGCGAGTTCGGCCACGGCGGCACCCTCGACCGTCTGCCGGGTGAAGAACAGGTCCTCGATCTCCCGGACCCCGAGGACCGGCACCACGGCGGTCTTGTGGACCGAGCGCCGCAGCAACCCCAGGACCACCAGTCGTTCCAGGCAGGCACGAGCCGTGGGCCGGGCCACCCCGTAGTCGCCGGCGAGCCGGGCCTCGGTGACCTTCTCCCCCGGCGCGATCTGGCCGCTGACGATGCGCTCGGTGACCGACCGGGTCAGAGCGTCCGTCAGCGACGACGTGGCCAGTTCGAAGGCAGTCACGGCGGTCATCGTGACACAGCCGAACCCGCCCGACGGTCCCGCGGAGGTGACGCCCGCGACCCCGTGCGCTTACATGAGCACCGTGGTCCTGCCCCTGGCGACGCGGTCGCTGTCCGACGCGGTGCAGGCCGCCCTGCGCGAGTGGATCGTCACCGAGGGCGCCGGGACCGGCGACCTCGTCACCGAGGTGGGGGTCGCCGCGCGGTTCGGCGTCGCGCGGCCGACCGCACGCGTCGCGGTGGAACGACTGCTCGCCGAGGGCCTGCTCGTGCGCGACGGTCGCCGCGGTGCCCGGGTTCCGGTCCTGTCCGCCGACGACGTGCACGACCTGTACGCCAGCCGGGTCCTGCTCGAACGCGACGCGCACGCGAGGTTGAGCACCGACCGGACGGTCCCGGCCGCGGCCGTCGCCGCGAACACGAGGTTGCGCACCCACGCCGGCGCCGGTGAGGCGGCGGGTGTCGCGGCCGCCGACGTGGAGTTCCACCGCCGCCTCGTCACGGCGACGGGGAGCCGTCGCCTGGACCGCATGCACGAGCTCCTCATGGCCGAGGCGCACCTGTGCATGGGCCAGGTCCAGCACCGCCACCTCCTGACCGGCACGGTGATCGCCGACGAGCACCAGGGCATCCTGGAGGCCATCTCCGCCGGTGACGCCCGACTGGCCGCCGAGCGCACGACCGATCACCTGCTCGCGGCGCGCGACAAGCTGCTGGTGGCCCTCGGAGCGGACTAGGTCACCCGCTCCCGGTGCTCCGCAGCCGCGCACCGGTCAGGCGGTGCACGAGCACCCGCACCGAGCGGTCCTCGTCCCCGTCCGCGATGGCGTCGAGGACGGCCGCGCGCTCGGCGACGACCCGCCCGACCTGGGCCGGGGAGGCCGCGACGAGCAGCCGGGAGGCCAGGCGCACCTCCACCAGCACCGAGCCGTGCAGCCGGTCCAGCCGTGGGCTGCCCGCACCGGCCACCAGGGCGCCGTGGAACGCGACGTCGGCGCGACGCCGCACGTCCGAACCGGCGCGGGAGGCCACCAGGGCCTCGAGCTCGGCCTGGGCTCGCGCCGCCGCCACCGGGACGACACCACGACGCGCCGGCCGCCGGACCGCCGACGACCCCGGACCCTCTCGGACGCACCAGATGTCCTCGAGGTCCGGGCACCGCACCTGCAGCGTCCGCCGCTGAGTGCGCTCGAGCAGCCCCTCGCTGAGCAGCCGCTCCAGCGCACCCCGCGCCGTCGTCCGGGCCACGCCGTAGTCGGCCACGAACCGGCCCCCGGTGACGACCTCACCGGGCCGCAGCTCCCCGCGGACCATCCGCCCGCGCAGCTCGGCGTGCAGGGCGTCGACCACCGTCGACGGCGCGAGGACGTACGGCGCGGATCCGGTCACGCCTGCGACCTCAACGCCGGATCGACACGTTTCGGTAAACTTGTCATACAAGAACACACGTGTCATTGACGCACCGAGTCAGACCGGTCTAGCGTCGTCGGCGACGGCACCGACCCACCTCATCGACGAAGATGCAGGAGACTCCATGAACCGCCGACACTTCACCCGACTGCTCGCGGGTTCCGCGCTGCTGACCCCCGGGGTCGCCGCCTGCGGCAACGGATCCAGCCGGTCGGACACCGCCGGCGTCCGGTACGCCTGGTGGGGCGACAGCGTGCGCCAGAAGAACTACACCGCGGCCCTGAAGGTGTTCACCGACGAGAACCCCGACATCAGCGTCAAGCCCGAGTTCTCCGACTACGACGGCTTCCAGGAACGCATCACCGTCCAGATGGCCGGCCGGAACGTCCCGGAACTGTTCTGGGTCCCCTCCCCCCAGGTGCTCAGCTACCAGGAGGCAGGGCTGTACCGGAACGTCGACGACCTCGACGCGTTCGACCTGTCCCCGTACCCCGACGACCTGCTGGACAGCTTCCGGATCGACGGGCAGCTCAACGCGATGCCCCGCTCGGTCTTCAGCCCGGCCATCCGCTGGAACCAGACCTTCCTGGAGCAGTCCGGGGCGCAGCTGCCGGCTGAGGACGACGCGTCGTGGACGTGGGACGCCCTGCGCGAGTTCCTCCTCGACTTCTCCGCGGACAACCCAGCCGGCCTGCGCGGCGCGGCCTACGGCGCCAACAACGACATGTGCCTGGAGTCGTGGATCCGCCAGCACGGCGGGGACCTGTGGTCCCAGGAGGGCCGGCTGGGCTTCGAGCCCGTCGTCCTGGAGGAGTACCTGGAGTGGTGGGAGTCGCTGCGCACCGCCGGCGCCGCCCTCAGCCTGTCCGAACAGGAGGGACCGGACCCGGAGTGGAGCGTCGTGGGTGAGAAGGTCCTGCTCACCTTCGCCAACTCCAACCACATCGTGGACGAAGCCGAGATGTTCCCCGACTACGACTTCCAGCAGCGGCAGACCCCCGTCGCGCCCGACGCCACCCCCGGTCACCGGTTCCTGTACCCCAGCCGCATCGGCCTGTACGCCCGGACCCCCGACGACAAGCTCGAGGACGCGGCGACGCTGCTCGACTTCACCCTCAACGACCCGCGGATGATCGAGCTGGTCGGCATGAGCATCGGCGCCCCCTCCAACCCCGAGGTCCTCGAGGCCGTCCGCTCGACCGCCTCCCCCAACGACCAGAAGCTGCTGGCCCTGGTGGACCGGGAGACCGCCGCCGAGCGCCGGCCGCGGTACGAGGCCCCGCCCGGGTCGGGGACGTGGCGCACCATCACGGCCCGCGGCCTGGAGTCGCTGACGTCGGGGGCCACGGGCATCACCGACACCGTCAAGATGATCATGAGTGAGATCGACGCCGAACTGGGGGCGGCCCAGTGAGCGCAGCGCCCGAGCCGACGGGAGCCGCTCGATGAGCGCGCCGCCGGTGGCGGCGTCTCCGTCGGTCGACGTCAAGCTCACCAAGGGGCCGGCCGCCTGGCGTCGCCAGGGCAAGGTCGCCCACGTCTTCCTGCTCCCGTGGCTGGCCGGACTCGTCCTGGTCACGGCGGCCCCGCTGGTGGCCTCGCTGTACCTGTCGTTCACCGACTACGACCTGCTCAACGCGCCCAACTGGGTCGGCCTGGAGAACTTCGAACGGATGGTCGACGACCAGCGGTTCTGGGCCTCGGCGACGGTGACCCTGAAGTACGTCCTGGTGTCCGTCCCGCTGCAGCTGGCGTTCGCGCTGCTGCTGGCGATGATCCTGGACCGCGGCCTGAAGGGGCTCGCGCTGTACCGCAGCGGCTACTACCTGCCCTCCCTGCTGGGCACCAGCGTCGCCGTCGCCATCCTGTGGCGGCAGCTGTTCGGGCACGACGGGCTGCTCAACTCCGGCTTGGCCCTGCTCGGCATCGAAGGGCAGAGCTGGCTGCAGAACCCCTCGACGGCGCTGGGCACCCTCGTGGTGCTGAACGTCTGGACGTTCGGCTCGCCGATGATCATCTTCCTGGCCGGCTTGCGGCAGATCCCCGAGGAGCTGTACGAAGCGGCCAGGGTCGACGGCGCGGGCCGGGTCCGCCAGTTCGCCTCGATCACCGTCCCGCTCCTGACGCCGATCATCTTCTTCAACCTGGTCCTGCAGACCATCGGGGCGTTCCAGACGTTCACCCAGGCCCACATCGTCTCCGGTGGCCGCGGTGGCCCGCTGGACAGCACGCTGTTCTACACGCTGTACCTCTACCAGCAGGGCTTCCAGAACTTCAACATGGGCTACGCATCGGCGCTGGCCTGGGTGCTGCTGGTCGTCATCGGGATCGTCACCGCGATCCACTTCCTGCTGTCGAAGTACTGGGTCTTCTACGGGGACAACTGATGAGCGCGACTACGACGACACCCCCGGCCACGACGACCCCGCCGGTCCAGGGCAGACCCGCCCGCCGCCGCGGCGACTGGCCCAAGCACGTCCTGCTGACGGCCTTCCTGCTGCTAATGGTCTACCCGCTGATCTGGATGATCGTCAGCTCCCTCAAACCGGGGAACCTCATCCTGTCCCAGCCGGGGATCGTCCCCAGCGAGGTCACCTTCGACAACTACCGCGACGGGTGGGACGCGCTGGGGACACCGTTCTCGACGTTCTTCCTCAACTCCCTGCTCGTGACGGTCGGCTCCATCATCGGGAACCTGGTGTCCTGCTCGCTGGCCGCGTACGCGCTGGCCAGGCTGCAGTTCCGCGGCCGCCGGATCTACTTCGGCATCACGCTGGCCTCGGTCATGCTGCCGCTGCACGTCCTGGTCGTGCCGCAGTACGTCTTCTTCTCCCAGCTGGACCTGCTGAACACCTACTTCCCGCTGCTCATCCCGAAGTTCCTGGCCACCGACGCGTTCTTCACCTTCCTCATGGTGCAGTTCATCCGCACCATCCCGCGCGAGCTGGACCAGGCCGCGGCCATCGACGGCGCCGGCCCCTTCAGGACGTTCTGGTCGGTCATCCTGCCCCTCATGAAGCCGGCCCTGGTCACGACGACCGTCTTCACCTTCATCTGGACCTGGAACGACTTCTTCACGCCGTTGATCTACCTGACCTCGACCGAGGTCTACACCGCCCCCGTCGCGTTGAACACCATGGTCAACGCCGAGACCCAGTCTGGAGTCGGTCCCTTGTTCGCCATGAGCCTGCTGTCGCTCGTGCCCGTCCTGTTCTTCTTCGTCGTCGCCCAGAAGTACCTCATCCGCGGCATCGCCACCACGGGGCTGAAGTGACCGCCGTGGACCCGGCGCCGGCGCCGGCCCGTCCGCTGAACTGGTGGGAGACGGCGACCCGCTGGACGCAGGTGACCTTCACCGAGGACGACCCGGGGCGCATGGACATCGGCTTCTGGACCGACGTGATGCGACGCAGCCGGTCCAACGCCTCCTGCATCAGCGCCGGCGGCTACATGGCCTTCTACCCGACGAGGATCCCCCACCACTACCGCAGCGCCGCCCTGGGCGACACCGACCCGTTCGGCGATCTCGTCGAAGCGTCGCGCTCGCTCGACATGGCGGTCATGGCCCGCGTCGATCCCCACGCCATCCACGCCGACGCCCTCGCCGCGCACCCGGAGTGGGCGGCTCTGGACGAGGACGGCAACCCCGTGGAGCACTGGGCCTTCCCCGGCATCTTCGTGACCTGCCCGTTCGGGACCTACAACCGGGAGTTCACCACCGAGGTGGCCCGCGAGATCGTCCGCGAGTACGACGTGGACGCCATCTTCGCCAACCGCTGGCAGGGTCACGGCATCTCCTACTCGGAGGCCGCGCAGCGGTCCTTCTTCGACGCCACCGGGCTGCACCTGCCGCGCGGCCCGCGCACCCCCGACGACCCGGCGTGGCAGGCCTACCCCGGCTGGCGGCGCCAGCAGCTCTCCGGGCTGGTGGGCCTGTGGGACGACGCGGTCAAGGACCTCAAGCCGCACGTGCGGTTCTTCCCCAACCTCGGCTCGGTCGCCGTGCAGGACCTCGAACGCGAGCTGGTCGAGGAGCACTACCCGATGCTGTTCATCGACCGGCAGGGCCGGCACGGCAGCGAGGCACCCTGGTCGGCCGGCCGCAACGGCAAGCGCAGCCGCAGCGTCTTCCGCGACCGGCCCGTCGGGCTCATCACCTCCGTCGGCCCCGAGGAGCCGGTGCACCGGTGGAAGGACTCGGTGGGCTCACCCGCCGAGACGCAGGCCTGGATCGTCGACGGCTTCGCCCAGGGTCTGCTGCCGTGGTTCACCAAGTTCAAGGGCGAGGTGCTGGACACCCGCTGGGTGCAGCCGGTCGTCGACGCCTTCGTCCTGCACGAACGGGTCGAGGAGCTGCTGGCTCGCACGTCGATCCGCGCGGACGTCGCCGTCCTCGACCCGACCCGACGGATGGCCGCCAAGGCCGGCGCCCCGCTGGAGGTCATGCACGCCGACAACGACCTGCACGGGCACGGCGTCTACCAGGCCCTCGTCGAAGCCGGCCTGCCGTTCGAGTTCGTCAACGACCAGCGCATCACCCGGGCCGAGCTCGACCTCTTCGAGGTCCTCGTCATCGCCAACGCCGAGATGCTCAGCGACACCGACTGCAGCGTGATCAGGGACTGGGTGCACGACGGTGGATCGCTGGTCGCCGCCTTCGAGACCTCGCTGGCCGACGCCGAGGGGACACCGCGCGGCGACTTCGGACTGGGCGAGGTGCTGGGCGTCCGACTGCGGCAGCCGGCCCGCGGACCGGTGAAGAACAACTACGTGGCCCTGACCGGGGAGCACGACCTGCACGCCCCGTACGCCGGCGCTCAGCGCATCATCGGCGGCACCCGCGTCGTCGGGGTCGAGGAGGCCGAGGGCACCGAGGTCCCGTTCCGCTTCGTCCCCGACTACCCCGACCTGCCCATGGAGGAGGTCTACGCCCGCGAGGCGCCGGGCGACCCGGCCGTGGTCACCCGTGAGCAGCCCGGCGGCGGCCGCTCCGTCTACCTGGCCTTCGACATCGCCTCCTTGTTCTGGGAGTCGTTGCAGCCCGACCACGGCGAACTGCTCGCCGGTGCCGTGCGCTGGGCGTTGCGCGGCGACGGCCGGGCCCGGGTCAGCGGTCCCGGCGTCGTCGACGTCGCCGTGCACGAGAACGACGGCGAGAGCGGCGTCTTCCTCGTCAACCTCACGAACCCGTTCACGATGCGCGGCGTCTACCGGGAGGTGCTCCCGAGCGGGCCGTACGCCGTCTCGATCAGGGTTCCGGAGGGCAAGGAGGTCGACGAGGTGCGGTTGCTGATCTCCGGCGCCGACGCGCCCTCCGCTGTCACCGACGGCCGGGTCGAGGTCGTCCTGGACCGCATCGGGCAGCTCGAGGTCGTGCACGTCACGTGGAGGGAGCTGCGGTGAGGTTCAGCGCCAACCTGTCGATGCTGTACCAGGACCTGCCGTTCCTGGACCGGTTCGCGGCCGCGCGGGCCGACGGGTTCACCGGGGTCGAGTACGTCGGCGCCTACGACGTCCCGGTGGAGGACCTGCGGGCCGCCCTCGACGGCTCGGAGCTGGCGTTGTTCAACGTCCCCTCGGGTGACTGGGCGGCCGGGGAACGGGGCATCGCGGCGCTGCCGGACCGGGTCGCGGAGTACCGCGCCGGGCTCCCCCGGGCCCTCGAGCACGCGCGGGCGCTGAGCTGCCCCACGGTGAACGTCCTGGCCGGCCGGGCCCCCCGGGGCGCCGATCGCGCGCGGCTGCGGGCGACGCTCGTGGACAACCTGCGGGCGACGCTGGAGGTGTTCGCCGGCTCGGGGGTCCAGGTCGTCCTGGAGGCCGTCAACGACCGGGACGTACCGGGCTTCGTGGTGCCGACGATGGCCGACGCCGACGAGGTCCGGCGCGAGGTGGGCCCGGAGCTGGGTCTGCAGTTCGACGTCTACCACGCCCAGGTGCTGCGCGGGGACCTGCTGCCGACCTACCAGCGGTACGCCGAGCACGTGCACCACGTGCAGATCGCCGACCACCCGGGGCGGCACGAACCCGGCACCGGGGAGATCCGGTACGAGTTCCTGCTGCCTGCGCTGCAGGCCGCCGGGTACTCCGGGTGGATCGGCGCCGAGTACGTGCCGTCGGAAGCGGGCACCGGGTGGCTGAAGGCCTTCGCGTGACGCTGGTCGAGGTGTCGGGGGACCGTCCGGCACGGGACCGGGATCGGATCCGCGGGATCGTCGAGGCCGTCCCGGGAGCGCGCGTCGAGTTCCCGGCGACGTCCGGCCCGGCGCGCGCCTCGGTCGACGGCCGGTTGCGGTGGTTGCACAGCTGGGCCGCGGGCGTGGACGGCGAGGAGTTCGCCCGCGACCCCTCACGGCTGCCCGCCGGGGTCGTCGTCACGTCCTCGACCGGCAACGGCGCGATTCCGCTGGCCGAGCACGCCGTGATGCTGACGCTCATGCTGAACCGCGACGCCCCGGCGTGGGCGGTGGCTCAGCGCGAGCACCGGTGGGAGCGGCGCACGCACCCCGAACTGCTCGGTTCCACGATGGGGATCCTCGGCCTCGGGAACGCCGGCCGGGAGCTCGCGGTCCGCGCGGCGGCGTTCGGGGTGCGGGTCGTCGGGCTGAGCAGGCGGGGGCTCCCCGCCGCCGGCGTCGACACCGTGCACACCCCCGACGAGCTGGCCCGGTTCCTCACCGGCCTCGACGTCCTCGTCGTCTGCGCTCCCGCCACCCCCGCCACGCGGGGCCTGCTCGGCGACGAGCAGTTCGCGCTGCTGAACCGCGGCGCGCACTACGTCTGCGTCTCCCGCGGCGGGATCGCCGACGACGAGGCCCTGCTGCGAGCGTTGCGCTCGGGGCAGGTCGGTGCGGCCGGACTCGACGCCCACGCCGTCGAACCGCTCCCGCCGGACTCGCCGTTCTGGGACGAACCGCACGTGATCGTCACCCCGCACAACGGGGCGACCACTCCCGGCACGGCGGCGAGGGGCCTGGACATCTTCTGCGACAACCTCCGGCGGTTCCTGGCCGGCAGCCCGTTGCGCAACGTGGTCGACTTCGCCCACGGCTACTGACCGCGCTCCGCCGCGATCACGCGTCCGTGCGGGGGGGCGTGATCGCGGCGGCGTCCTCGGGTCAGGCGCTGGTGGTGCTGCGCCCCCGCGGGATCGACTGCCCGCGGAAGAACCCCGGCCGGCGCAGGAACTGCACGACCATCACGACGACGCCGAGGGCGAGGACGCCGATGCCGAGCAGGAACACCAGCCCGATCCCGCCGATCTGCGAGCCGGACCCGTACGCCGGGTCCATCGAGTCGACCGCGGTCTGCACGAAGAACACCAGCAGCAGGACGCCCCCGACGAGCGGGGCCAGGCAGGTGGACACGAACGCCTTGGCGCTGCCGCGCCAGGAACCCCGGAAGTACCAGACGCACGCGAGCGCCGTGACGCCGTAGTAGAAGCAGACCATCATGCCGAGGGCGGAGATGGTGTCCCACAGGACGTCCTCGGACAGCACCCGCATCACGGCGTAGAACACCGAGGCGACGACGGCGGCGACGACCGTGGCGTACCCCGGGGACTGGAACCGCGGGCTGACCTTGGCGTACTTCGCCGGCAGCGCCCCGTAGTGGCCCATCGCGAGCATGGTGCGGGCCGGGGAGATGAAGGTCGACTGCAGCGACGCGGCCGAGGAGGCCAGCACGGACAGGGACATGAGGACCGCGAACGGCCCCATGACGGGTCCGGCGAGGGCGACGAAGATGTTCTCCTGAATGTCCTCGTTGCCCAGCCCGAGCCCGTCGGTGCCGGTGCCGGAGAAGGACAGGACGGCCAGCGCCATCGTCAGGTAGAGCACGACGATGACGGCGATGGTCGCCAGCGCGGCGCGGCCGGGGGTGGTGCGCTCCCCCTGCGTCTCCTCGTTCATGGTCAGGACGACGTCCCAGCCCCAGTAGATGAACACCGACAGCGAGATGCCGGCGGCGAAGGCGGAGAACGAGTCGACGCCGAGGGGGTTGAACCAGCCGGGGTCGATGCTCAGCCCGGCGGGGGCGGTCCCGCCGGCGACGTGGGCGAACGCGGCGACGGCGAACCAGCCGAGGACGAGCAGCTGGAAGGCGACCAGGACGTACTGGACGACCTTGGTGGCCTCCAGGCCGCGGTAGGACACCCAGCAGGCCAGGGCCATGAACACCAGGCACGTCGCGACGTTGAGGGGGACGTTGCGGGTGAGGTCGGCGATGGCGTCGTCGCCGGTGAGCTGGGCCAGCATGAGGTAGAAGAAGTCGACGGCGATGCCGGCGAGGTTGGACAGCACGAGGACGGTCGCGGCGAGCAGCCCCCACCCGCCCATCCAGCCGATCCAGGGCCCGAACGCGCGCGAGCCCCAGGTGAACGTGGTGCCGGCGTCGGGCATGGCCGAGTTCAGCGCCCGGTAGCCGATCGCGACGAGCAGCATGGGGATGAACCCGACGAGGAAGATGGCGGGCAGGTGGTCGCCGACCGCGGAGGCGGTGGGGCCCAGCGCGCCGGTCAGGGTGTAGGCGGGGGCGATGGTGGAGACGCCGATGACGACGGCGCCGAGCATCCCGACGCGGCCGCCGCCCAGGCCCTTGGTCCGCTGGGACTCCTGCTCGGGCGCGGCGGTCACCGGGCGTCCCGCTGCTGGGAGTGGCGGGGCACGACGACGACGGGCACGGGGACGTGCCGCAGGATGCGGGCCGCGGTGGGTCCCAGGAACGTCTGCCGCCCCCGGGCGAGCCGGGCGGACCCGACGATCAGCAGGCCGCCGGCGGCCCAGTCGATGGAGCTCACTGCTTCAGCCATGGTGCGTCCTCGCCCCACTTCCACGCTCACCTGCGCCGGTGCGGCCTTCGCCCGGATCTCCTCGACCAGGGCCTGGACCCGGGTCACCGCGTCGGGGTCGACCCGTGCGCGGTCGCCGTCGTGCTCGACGTCGTGCTCGACGAGGCTGACGACGTGCAGCGGCAGCCCGGTGCGGACCGCGGCCTCCCACGCCTCCTCCAGGACGGCGGTGGCGCCCGGCCGGGTGCCGACGGCCACGTACAGCGCCTCGACTCCGGCGCGGGGTTCGCGGCGCGGGACGAGGACGACGGGGACGGGGCTGGCGTGCAGCAGGGTCCGGGCGACCGGCCCGACGCCGAGGCCGCTGGCGGCGCCGACGACGACGGCGGCGGCGCCGGTCTCGGCGGCGGCCTCGAGCAGCCCCTCGGGCACCGACGCGGCGGTGCGGACGTCGGCGCGGGCCTCGACGCCGGGTCCGTCGTCGTCGCCGTCGCGCAGGAGGGCGAGGGCGTCCTGCGCCCAGCCGCGCGCCTGCTCGGCGATGACGCCGGTGACGTCGCCGACGGGCGGGTAGGGCCCGGCGAAGGGGTCGTCGGTGCGGACGACGACCACGACGTCAAGGGCGACGTCGAGGGAGCGGGCGAAGCTGCGGGCCCACTGGAGGGTCTCGCGCTCGCCGTCGTAGGCGACGACGTACCGCCGCCGGTCGGCGCTCACCCGAGGGCCAGGTGGACGTCGCGGGCGGCGTCGCGCCCGGAGCGCAGGGCGCCGTCGACGTGCTGGTAGCCCTCGGCGGCCAGGTCCGAGCAGGCCCAGTGGACGCGGCCGACGGGGGTGCGCTGGTCGGCGCCGTAGCGGGCGAGGCCGCCGAGGTCGAAGCTGGCGGCGTAGGCGCCGCGGGTCCACTCCTCGCTGCCCCAGTCGGACTCGTAGTAGGCGATCGGTTCGAGGGCCTGCTCGCCGAGGAACTGCGCGATGGACCCCAGGACCCGTGCGCGGCGCTCGGCCTCGGGCAGCGCGAACACCGCGTCGGCCTTCTCGTCGGCGACGAACGCGACGAGGGTCCCGCGGTCGTCGCCGTGGATCGTGTTGTCGTACACCTCCTGCACGAGGGTGGAGGTCCCGAAGCAGGTGCCGGACAGGCCCTGCTCGCGCCAGAACGGGGTGGCGTAGGTGGCGTGGACCTTGATGACCAGGCCCATCGACAGGTGCTGGTGCATCTGGTGCTGGCGGCGCGGCAGCGGCGGGTCGTAGCTGATGCGGGAGAACAGCGGCGGCGGGACGGCGACGACGACGCGCTGGGCGCGGACGGTCACCCGGTCGGACTCCACGACGACGCCGTCGGCGCTCTGCCGGACGGTCCGGACGGGGGTGGACAGGTGGACGCGGTCGCCGAGCTCGGCGGCCAGGGCCTGCGAGACGCCCTGCATCCCGCCGACGACGCGGCGGTCGAGGATGAAGCACTCGTCGGTGAGGTTGGTGAAGGAGCCGGCCGAGGCGGCCATGAGCACCGCCTGCAGGGTGGAGAAGGCGTGGGCGGGCTTGGTGAGCATGGCCCCGGCGATGAAGAGGGCGACGGCGGTGCAGGCCTCCTCGTCGTCGGACTGCTGCCGCAGCCAGTTCTGGAAGGAGATCGTGTCCAGTTCGCGGGCGCGGGGGTGGGCCCAGGGTTCGGTGGCCCCGACGGCGGCGACGAGGTCGTCCATCATCTCCGTCAGGCGGGCGATCTCCTTGGTCGTGGAGTCGGACAGGGGGAACGTGTCGCCGCGGTACCGGGAGCGGACGCCGTCGGAGCCGATGAACACGGACTCGCCCTCGCGGTAGCGGGGATAGGTGCTCATGCCGAGCTCGTCGAGCAGGCCGAGCAGCTCGGTCTGGTCGGGCGAGACCCACTGGCCACCGATCTCGAGGGTGACGCCGTCGACCTCGTCGGTCCAGGTGCGGCCGCCGACGCGGTCGCGGGCCTCGAGGACGACGACGTCGCGGCCGGCGCGGGTCAGGTGCCGGGCGGCGTTGAGGCCGGCGGGCCCGGCCCCGACGACGACCACGTCGGCGGTGGTTTCGATGGGGTTCACAAGCCCTCCCGGGTCCTCGTCGACGCACTAAGTGATGGGGCTTCATTAACGGGCCGGGGGCCACCGCTGTCAAGGAGGTGCGTCAGGATGACCCGGTGCCCGCACCCCCCGCCCAGCCCGCCCGCCGCGGTCGCGGCCGCCCCACGCGCCCGGTGCTGACCGCGGACGGGATCACCGCCGAGGCGGTGCGCCTGCTGGAGGAGCGCGGGCAGGACGGGCTGACGATGGCGGCCCTGGCCCGCCGCCTCGGGGTGGCCCCCAGCGCCCTGTACAACCACGTGGCGACGAAGGCCGACGTGCTGCGGGCCGTGCAGGACGACGTGAACCGCGGGATCGACTGCTCGGGGTTCGCGGACCTGCCGTGGGACGAGGCGCTGGCCCGCTGGGCGCACTCCTACCGCGACGCCTACGCGCGCCACCCGGCGCTCGTCCCGGTCATGGCGGTCACCCCCGTCGACAGCGCGCCGCACACGGTCGCGATGTACGAGCGGGTGTGCGCCGGGCTGCTGGCCGGCGGGTGGCCCCCGCACCTGGTGGCGGACGTCGTGGTCGCGGTGGAGTCGTTCGTGCTCGGTTCCGCGCTCGACACCCAGGCGCCCGCCGACATCTTCGACCCCGGGCGGCTGCC
The DNA here is from genome assembly GCF_050871975.1 of Kineococcus rugosus. NCBI lineage: Bacteria > Bacillati > Actinomycetota > Actinomycetes > Kineosporiales > Kineosporiaceae > Kineococcus > Kineococcus rugosus. The sequence goes on from NZ_JBJLSJ010000026.1 coordinate 13,728, forward strand.
CGCCCCGGCGCTGCGGGCCGCGACGGCGGCCCGGCCCGGCGGCGACACGGCGCGGGCGGCGTTCGCCCTCGGCCTGGACGCCCTGCTGGCGGGTCTGCGCGCGCTGCGCGCCGGCGCCCCCGGATGAGGGCGCGCCGGGGTCAGTCGGTCTCGGGGCAGCGGCAGTAGAAGCACTCCCCCTCGCAGGTCTCGTCGGGGCGCACCACGCGGTGGGACAGGACCTGGGCGGTCCGCTCCGGAGCTGGTGCCGTCGTCTGCGCGGTCGCGGGCATGCACCCAGCGTGCCCCCGGACGGCCCCGGAGGGGCGCGGACGCGCCGGGCGTCCCGCGAACGGCCGCAGGTCCCTCACCGCACCCCCGGACCGTGAAGATCGAGGGTTCTTCACCCCCGGGCAAGGAGGCGGGGAACATCGCCGGCACGGACCCGGGCGCGGGCTCCCGCCTTCACTAGCTTCCCGTGCTGTGACCGAACTCCTGACGGAAACCCCCGCCCCGCCCGCCGCGGGCTCCCCCACCGGCCGGACCGCCGGCCACGTCGTCGTGCAGGCCCTCGCGGCGCACGGCGTGGAACGCGTGCACGTCGTGCCCGGCGAGAGCTACCTCGACGTCCTCGACGGGCTGGTCGACTCGGGCATCCGGACCGTGGTGACCCGCCACGAGGGCGGCGCCGCGTACATGGCCGAGGCCGACGGGAAGATGCACCGCCGGCCCGGGATCGCGATGGTGACCCGCGGCCCGGGCGCCGCGAACGCCCACGTCGGCCTGCACACGGCCTGGCAGGACTCCACCCCGATGGTCCTGTTCGTCGGGCTCATCCCCTTCGAGCACCGGGACCGGGAGGCGTTCCAGGAGTTCGACGTCAAGGCGTGGTTCGACACCGGCGCCAAGCGGGTCATGGTGCTCGACCACGCCGACCGCGCCTCCGAGATCGTGGCCGAGGCGATGTTCGCGGCCAGCAGCGGCCGCCCGGGACCGGTGGTCGTCGGGCTGCCCGAGGACGTGCTGCGCCAGGAGGTGCGCGCCCCGGCGCACCCGCCCATCCCCGTCGCGACCGGCGGCATGACCTCCCGCGACGTGGACGCGCTGGCCCGGGCCCTCGCCGGGGCGGCGAAACCGCTGTTCGTCACCGGCGGCAACGACTGGACCCCCGCTGCGGCGCAGCAGCTCACGGCCTGGCTGGAGGAGCACCGGATCCCCGCCGCGGCGGAGTGGCGCACCGAGGGCACCGTCCCGTTCGACTCCCCCAGCTACGTCGGGCCCATCGGGTACGGGCGGCCGAAACCCACCTACGACCTGCTCGAGGAGACCGACCTGCTCGTGTTCGTCGGGACGGTCCCCGGGGACACCATCACCGACGGCTTCGTGGTCCGGCAGGACTGGGGGAAGAAGAACTTCCTGGTCACCATGGACCCCTCCCTGCGCGGGCGCTCCGGGCCGGTGTCCCACCAGATCGTGGCCAAACCCGACGCGTTCGTGCGCGACCTGACCGACCTGCACCTGCCCGTCCGTCCCGAGTGGGTGGCCTGGACGCAGCGGATGCGGGCCGAGCAGGAGGCGTTCTCGGCCCTGCCCCCGGCCACCCCCTCCCCCGGTCCGGCGCGGGTGGACACCCTGATGGCGCACCTGGTCCCCGGGCTGCCGCACGACGCGATCGTCACCTTCGGCGCCGGGGAGCACACCAACTGGGCCCACCGGTACTTCCCCACCCGCGGGTTCGCCTCCATGCTCAGCGCCCGCAACGGGTCCATGGGGTACTCCGTCCCCTCGGCCGTGGCCGCCTCGCTGTCCCACCCCGGCCGGCGCGTGGTGACCATCGCCGGGGACGGGGAGTTCCTCATGAACGGCCAGGAACTGGCGACCGCCGCGCAGTACGGCGCGACCCCGCTGGTCGTGGTCGTCGACAACGGCGAGTACGGCACGATCCGCACCCACCAGGAACGGCACTACCCCGGCCGGGTCAGCGGCACCCAGCTGGCGAACCCCGACTTCGCGCTCCTGGCGCGGGCGTTCGGCGGTTTCGGCGTGCGGGCCGAGCGGGACGCCGACGTGCCCGCGGCCCTGGCCGCCGCGCTGCGGGCCGTCGACGAGGACGGCACGTTCGCCCTCGTGCACCTCGTCGTCGAGCAGCGCACCCGCGCGTACTGACCCCCTGCCCCACCCCTCGAAGGAGAGCGCACCCCGTGAGCACCACCACCCCCGAGCAGCTGGAGCCGGCGCCCCGCGCCGGAGTCGTCGACACCGTCCCCGACGGCCTGTTCATCGCCGGCCACTGGCGCGAGGGCCGGCGCCCGGGCCGCATCGCCGTGGAGAACCCCGCCACCGGTGAGGTCCTGACCACCGTCGCCGACGCCGACGAGACCGACGGCCGCGACGCCCTCGACGCCGCCGTCGCCGCGCAGGCCGCCTGGGCCCGCACCCCCGCCCGCGAGCGCGCCGAGGTCCTGCGCCGCGCGTTCGACCTGCTCACCGCCCGCGCCGACGAGTTCGCCCTCCTCATGACCCTGGAGATGGGCAAACCGCTGGCCGAGGCCCGCGGGGAGGTCACCTACGGCGCGGAGTTCCTGCGCTGGTTCTCCGAGGAGGCGCCGCGGATCTCGGGCCGGTACGCCCCGAACCCCGTCGGGGGCAGCCGGTTGCTCACGACCAAGGCCCCCGTCGGACCGACGCTCATGATCACTCCGTGGAACTTCCCGCTGGCCATGGCGACCCGCAAGGTCGCCCCCGCCGTCGCCGCCGGCTGCACGATGGTCGTCAAACCCGCCACCGCCACCCCGCTGACGATGCTGAGGTTCGCCGGGCTGATGGCCGAGGCCGGGTTGCCCGACGGGGTCCTCAACGTCATCACCACCTCCACCACGGGCCGGGTCACCGCGCCGCTGCTGGCCGACCCGCGGCTGCGCAAGCTCACCTTCACCGGCTCCACCGAGGTCGGCCGCAAGCTCATCGCCGCCTCCGCCGAGCAGGTCCTGCGGGTGTCGATGGAACTGGGCGGCAACGCCCCGTTCCTCGTCTTCGACGACGCCGACCTGGACCGGGCGGTCGAGGGGGCGCTCGCGGCGAAGATGCGCAACACCGGCGAGGCTTGCACCGCCGCCAACCGGTTCTACGTGCAGCGCGGGGTGGCCGCCGAGTTCACCGAGCGGTTCGCCGAGCGCCTGGGCGCCCTCGTCGTCGGCGACGGCGCCGACCCGGGCACCCAGGTCGGCCCGCTCATCGACGCCGCCGCGCGCGCCGACGTGGCGGCCCGCGTCGACGAGGCGGTCCTGGCCGGCGGGAAGGTCGTCACCGGCGGGGCGCCCGTGGGCGACCGCGGGTACTTCTACGCCCCCACGCTCGTCACCGACCTGCCCGCCGACGCCCGGCTGCTCACCGAGGAGACCTTCGGCCCCGTCGCCCCCGTCGTGGTGTTCGACACCGAGGACGAGGCGCTGGGCCTGGCGAACTCCACCGAGCACGGCCTCATCGCCTACGCCTTCACGCAGGACCTGGACCGGGGGCTGCGGGTCGCCGAGGCGCTGGAGACCGGGATGGTGGGCCTGAACGCCGGGGTGGTGTCCAACGCGGCCGCACCGTTCGGCGGGGTCAAGGCCAGCGGGTTCGGCCGCGAGGGCGGCGCCGAGGGGATCGAGGAGTACCTGGAGACGAAGTACGTCGGCATCGGCTGAACCGGGGGCAGGCTGGTCCTGGCAGGGGCACGACGGCGCGGGCCGGCGGCCCTACCGTCGGCCGCGATGACCACGTTCGAGGACTTCGTCGCGGCGCGGGGCGCTGCCCTGCAGCGCCTCGCGCGGGGGCTGCTGCCCCCGGCCGAGGCCGCGGACGTCGTGGAGGACGTGCTGGCCCGGGCGTCGCTGCGGTGGCGGCGGCTGGGCCGCGCCGACGACCCGACGCCGCTGGTGCAGCGGATGCTCGTGGAGGCGAGCACGTCCCCGCTGCGGCGGGCCCGGCGCAGCGGCCCGGGCGGACGGGACGGCGCGGGCGGGGACGCGCTGGCGCGGTTGCGCGCGCTGCCCGCCCCGCAGCGCGCCGTCCTGGCCCTGCGGTACCTCGGTGACGACGGCGGGGACCTGGACGACGACCGCGTCGCCGACGTCCTGGACCGCACCCCGGCCGCGGTCCGCCGCGACGCCGCGCGCGGGCTCGCGGCGCTGCACCGGGAACCGGCCGCCGGGCGGGTGTGAGGGACCGCCTCAGCCCGGGCCGGGCCCGGTGGTGGTGAGCCGCAGGACGTGATCGACCACGGCGGCGCGGGCGGCGGCGTCGACGCCGTCGTCCCCCAGGGTCAGCGCGCGCAGCAGCAGCGCGCCCATGAGCAGCTCCGTGGCGCGGGCCGGGGTGGTGCGCCCGGACAGCTCCCCGCGGGCGGCGGCGCGGTGGAAGGCGTCCTCGAGGACGGCGGCGCACCGGTCGAGGTGGTCGCGGCGGAACCGCCCGGCGACCTCGGGGGCGGTGGCGACCTCGTCGAGGCAGCGCTGCAGGACGCGGCGGCGCGCCCCCGACAGGGCCTGCGCGATGTCGGGCACGAGCACGTCGAGGTCGGCGCGCAGAGTGGCGCGCAGCGGCGGGCGCAGGTCGGCGGTCAGGGTGGCCAGGGCGTCCACCACGAGGTCCTCGGTGCGGCTCCACCGGGCGTGCACGCCGCGGCGGTCCACGCCGGCGCGGGCGGCCACGGCCCGGGTGCTGAACCCGCCGATGCCCTTCTCGGCGAGCTCGTCGACGGCGGCGGCCAGGACGCGGGCGTCGATGCCCCGGTCGCGGGGGCGCCCTCGCGCGTTCTCGGCCACGGGTGCACCCTATTCACGTACCACCCTGGTACACGAAAGGAAGGTGCACGATGGCGACGATGTACGAGGCGACCGCGACGGCGTGGGGCGGCCGCGACGGCCGGGTCAGCTCCTCCGACGACCGGGTCGACCTGAACCTGTCGATCCCCGCCGGCATGGGCGGCGACGACGGCCCCGGCACCAACCCCGAGCAGCTGTTCGCCGCCGGGTACGCGGCCTGCTTCCACAGCGCCCTCAAGGCCGTCGCCCGCAGCCGCAAGCTGGACGTGAGCGAGTCCGCCGTGTCCGTCACCGTCGCCGTCACCGGTGGCCTGGCCGAGGGCATCGACCTCGCCGTCACCATCGAGGCGCACCTGCCGGGCCTGGACCCCGAGGCCGCGCAGTCGCTGCTCGACACCGCGCACCAGACCTGCCCGTACAGCCGGGCGACCCGCGGCAACGTCCAGTCGCAGCTGCGGCTCGTCACCGACGAGGACTGACCCGCCCCGCCGGGCTCAGACCGCGCAGGGCTCCCGCAGCACCGCGGTCCGCGCCCGGCTCCCCGGCACGGACCCGCCCGGCGCCGCCGGTTCGGCCAGCAGCAGCTCGGCCAGGGCCAGCAGCGCCGGGTCGTCCGCGGCCAGGACGTGCCGGTCCGCGACCGCGGAGAACAACCGGCCGAGCCCGGCCAGCAGCGCCCCCGCGGGGGCGTCCGCGCTGCACCGGCTCAGGTAGCGGGAGACGAGGTGGTGGGCCAGCTCACCCCCGTCGTCGCAGGGGGCGCCGAGGCGCTCGCGCGCGGTCCGGCGGTCGTCGTCGAGGGTGCGCGGGGCGGTTCGGGCGGCGGTGGGGGCGGCGGTGGCGCTGGTGCTGTTCACGGCAGGGCTCGTCTCGGCAGGAGGGGTGGGGTACGCGGGACGCGTGGTCCGGTCCTGCACCCGTCCGGGGACGGCGCGACGACGTCGCCGCACCACCTCGGGCCTCGACGGCCCGCTCCCCGGGGAGGACCTCAACCACGCGGGAGTACTCGTACCCGACCCCCGGCGACGGGGGACGCGGCGGTGCGTGCGGTGACGTCCACGCCTGCCTCCCCTGCCCGGTCCGATCGGTGCCCAGCAGTGAAGCAGGGGCGCCACCGCACCTGCAACCCCTCCCGCGCACCCCGCGCGCTCCCGCCGCGGGGTGCGGGACGGTCAGTCCACGGTCCACTCCTCCCAGCGCCGCTGCGACCACCGCGCCGCGCGCAGTTCCTGCAGGTCGGCCTCCTCCGGGGTCGAGACCCGCAGCACGTCGAGGGTGACCCCCGCGTCCGTGGCCGGTCGGGGGACGTCCAGGGCGGTGCTGGTCCGGAGGGTCATGGCGTGTCCTCTCGTCGTCGGGTGAACACCGCCAGCCTCACGGCTCCCGCCCCGCCCGGGAACCCGCCGGGACGTCGAAGAACGGCCGATCTTCCCCGGGCCGACAACTCGGCGGATCCTCACGGCCACCGCCGCACCGGGCGCCACCGTCGCGGCACGAGGTCGCCGGGACGTCGGCGACACGGCGGTCTCCGCCGGGGTTTCCCGGGGTTTCCCGGTTCCGCGGTTTCCCGGTTCGCGAGGTTCCCCGGTCTCGGGGTTCCCCGGGGTTCCCCGGGGTTCCCCGGGTTCACCCGGCGTCGGGCTGCGCCCCTCCCGCCGGGACCGGGGCCGCCGGGGCGAGCAGGGCCGGCGGGGTGAGCGCCAGGTGCTGGCGCAGCAGCGACTGCAACCGGGCTCCGAGGGGGTCGCCGGGTGCGCACCGGTGCGGGTCGTCCAGACCGCGCCGGCTGTCCACCCCGGACGGCAGCGCCCGGCGCAGGGAGTGCAGCAGGGCGCGCGAGTACGTCCCGGACAGCAGGCAGGACCGCGCCTCGGCGGTCCCCCGGGCGTCCAGCCCGGCGAACCAGTCCCACAGCAGCGTCGCGGTGTCGTGGGGGCTCGTGCGGCGGGCGGTCACGCTGGGCCTCTCCGGGGTCGGTCGACTGCGCTGGACATCGCGCAGATGGTAGGGGACGCCCGCCGAGCGCGCGGGCGCCCCGGGGACGGGTTCCCCCGGTCGGCCGCGCACGGGCGGCCGGGGGTCGGGTCGCCCCGTCCCGGAGGCCCACGAGCCCGCCTACGACCGGGGCGCGCCCGCGCTGCGCGGCCCGGTGGCTCGCGGCGACGCGGCCCCGGACGACCGGCCCGACGCGCCCGCGGGGTCGCCGGCGGTCCGGCCGGCGGGCGGCACCCGGCGCGTCAGCACCGCCAGCCCCGCCGCGGAGACCAGCGGCAGCACCGCCAGCAACGCCCACGGCAGCACCGCGCCGGGTTCCAGCGCCCCGCCCAGGGCGGCCGAACCGGCCAGCACGGCCAGCCCTCCCCCGGAGGCCAGCGCCCCGTAGTGGGCGCCGACGTTCCGCTCGGCCGCCAGCGGCGGCACGAGGTCGCGGGCCACCGGGCCGGCGACCGCCGAGGACAGGTGCAGCAGGACGACGAACAGCACCGCCGGGGTCAGCGCCGGGACCCACCCCGGCGCCGGGACGGCCGTGGCGAACGCCACGACGGCGAACGCGAGCCCCGTCCCGGTGAACCCCAGCGGCAACGCCGTCGCCGCGCCGCGGCGGCGGGCCCAGCGGGCCAGCGGGACCTGCGTGAGGACGGTGACGACCGCTCCCAGCACGAACAGGAGACCCAGGGCCCCGGCCGACCCGGTCGCGCGCTCCAGCTCCACCGGCAACGCCAGGTACAGCTGGTTGTAGGCCAGCAGCAGCGTCGAGTAGAACGCCGTGAACACCAGGAACCGCCGGTTGCGCAGCACCGCCCCCCACCCGGCGGTGATCGACGCCTCGCGGGCGACGCCGCGCTCGCGCGGGGCCCAGCGGGCGTTCAGCGCGAACACCAGCACGAAGATGCCGGCGGCGACCAGGCAGGTCGTGGAGAACTCCACGGTCAGCAGCACCGCGCCCAGCGCCGGGCCGACGAGCGAACCGACCTTCCCGACGACGGCGTCGAGGGCGAACAGCTCCGCGCGGGTGACCGTCCCGGCCTCCTCCAGCCGCCGGCCCTCGTGGGCCAGCCCCGTCTCGACCGCCGGGGAGAACAACGCGGCGGCGAAACCCGTCAGGAGCGTGCCCGCCAGGACCCCCGGCAGGGACGCCGTCAGACCCAGCGCGCAGAACCCGGCGACGCGGACCAGGCACCCGACGAGCAGGACGGGCCGGACGCCGAACCGGTCGGTGAGCGCTCCCCCGACGAAGAACAACCCCTGCTGGCTGAACGTGCGCAACCCCAGGACGAGGCCGACGACCCAGCCGGCCAGGCCCAGCCCCGCGCCCAGGTGGACCGCCAGGAACGGCACCACGAGGTAGAAGCCGACGTTGAACGCCAGCTGGCTCAGGAGCAGCAGGCGGACCGGGAGCGGCAACCGCCAGGGGCGGGTCCGGGTGGAGCGGGCGGGCACGACGCCCGACCCTACGGCCCCGGCACGCCGGGACGAGGGCGTCGGTGGCCGAGGCCCCCATCGCCTGACCGTCCGCGGTCCGCACCCGCCGGGCGTCGCCGCGGGCGCCGACCTGCCCGCTGCCGCCGGTGACGAGGACCGTCGCGGCGGTCCGCCCTGATCGACGGGTGGGTGCTGGTCCGCCCCTTCGACGACGCGGCCGCCCCGGTGCCGGGTGGGGCCGCGGCACGGGGACCTCACACCCCGGGTGGCTGTTCCGTCAGGGGGGGTGTGACGTCGACGACGCGCTCGTCGCCCGTCCCGTCCACCCGACCCGCACGCCCCGTCCAGGAGGAGACCCCGTGAAGATCGCCGTCGCCGGTGGCACCGGCACCGTGGGACGCCACGTCGTCGTCGCCGCCGCCGCCCGCGGGCACGCGACCGTCGTGCTCAGCCGCTCCCGCGGCGTCGACCTGCGCCACGGCGCGGGCCTGGCGGCCGCGCTGGCCGGGACCGACGTCGTCGTGGACGTGACGGGGTGCTCGACGCAGCGGGCCGGGCGGGCGCGGGAGTTCTCCCGGGCCGTCACCACGCAGCTGCTGCGGGCCGGGCGGGAGGCCGGCGTCGGGCACCACGTGGTGCTGTCCGTCGTCGGCGCCGACCGCGCCCCGCACGGCTACTACGCGGGCAAGGCGCTGCAGGAGGAGCTGGTCCGCGCCGGCGGGGTGCCGTGGACGGTGCTGCGGACCACCCAGTTCCACGAGTTCGCGCGGCAGGTGCTCGGCCGGGTCCGGCTGGGGCCGCTGAGCGTGGTGCCGGTGATGCGCACGCAGCCGGTCGCGGCCCGGGAGGTCGCCGAGCGGCTCGTGGACCTCGTCGAGGGTCCCCCGGCGGGGCCGGCGCGCGACCTCGCCGGGCCGCAGGAGCTGCGGTTGGTGGACGCGGTGCGCGCGTACGCGCGCGCGACCGGTCACCGCGGGCCGGTCCTGGCGGTGCCGCTGCCGGGCGGGTTCGGCCGGGCCCTGCGGGACGGGACGCTGCTCCCGGCGGGTGAGGCCGACCGGGGGCGGCAGACCTTCGCGCAGTGGCTGGCGGCCGAGGGGGTGGGCTGAGGCTCGGGGGCCGCGCCGCCCCCGTCCGGGCCCGGTACCCGTACCGGCGTAGGGGGCGGCAGCGGTACCGGCGTGGGCCGACCGGCCCCGCACCCGTGGGGCATCATGGGACCCGAGCCGGCCGCGCAGGTCGGCGCCGGTGCGTCGCCGAGGACGACGTCACCACCGTGCTGTGTCTGTCCACGGGGTTCCTTCCCGGGCACCGCGCGAGGACGGCCCGGCACCGGGTGCGTTCCCCCCGATGCTCACGAGGATCCAGATGACGACCAGCCTTCCCGAGTCCGTCCCCGCCGTCCCGGCCGCCGCGCCGAGGGCCCGGCGCAGCACCCCGTACGCGGTGCTGACCGCCGCGGTCCAGGAGGCGGGGCTGATGCGCCGCCGCACCGGCCACTACTGGGTCCGCATCGCCGCCACGAGCGTGGCGTTCGCCGCGGTCGTGGCCGGCACCGTGCTGCTGCGCGACTCCTGGCTGGTGCTGTTGACGGCGGTGCCGCTGGCGCTGGTGCTGACCCAGTTCGCGTTCCTGGGGCACGACGGCGCGCACAAGCAGATCTTCGCCTCGCACCGCGGCAACGAGTGGGCCGCCCGGATCTTCGCGGCGCTGCTGACGGGCCTGAGCTACGGCTGGTGGATGGGCAAGCACACCAAGCACCACCAGGCCCCCAACGCGCGCGGGATCGACACCGACATCGAGTCCGAGGTCGTCTCCTTCCACGAGGAGGCCGCGGCGAGCCGTCGGGGTCTGCTGCGTTGGGCCACGTCCAAGCAGGGCTACTGGTTCTACCCGCTGCTGCTGCTGGCCGGGCTCAACCTGCACGCCGACTCCACGAGGTCCCTGATCACGGGGCGCCGGACCAAGAAGCGCTGGGTCGACGCCTCGCTGATCGTCGTCCACTGGGCCGTCTACCTCAGCGCGCTGGTCCTGCTGCTGGGCCCGGCCCGCGGCGCGGCCTTCTTCGCCGTCCACATGGGCGCCTTCGGCGTCTCGATGGGCGGGGCCTTCGCCCCCAACCACGTCGGCATGCCCATCGTGGCGCGCGAGACGAAGGTCGACTTCATCCGCCGCCAGGTGCTGATGTCGCGCAACATCTCCGGCGGCTGGTTCGTGGACCTCTTCATGGGCGGCCTGAACTTCCAGGTGGAGCACCACCTCTTCCCCAGCCTGCCCCGGCCCAACCTGCGGGCCGTGCAGCCCTTCGTGCGCCGCTTCTGCGCCGAGCACGGCATCGACTACACCGAGACCTCGCTGCCGCGGGCGTTCCGCGACATCACCACCTACCTCAACGAGGTCGGCCTGGCCGCGCGGGACCCGTTCCGCTGCCCGCTGGTGACGCAGCTGCGCAGCAACTGACGCCCTCGCACCGAGCCCGCCGCACCGTCACCGGTGCGGCGGGCTCCGTGCTGTCCGGCCGCCGTCAGCCCTTCGGGGACAGCCCCAGCTCGTGCTGGAGGAACCAGGAGTTCAGCATCGCCATCTCCGCCGGCTCCCCCGCGTGGTCGCTCTCCACCACGACCCAGCCGGGGTGGGAGTGCTCCCGCAGCGCGGCGACGAAACCCTTCACGTCGACGAGCCCGCCCTCGGCGCCGAGCTCGTAGAACCACCGCTCGATGCGGCGGCCGGCCCCGCCGCGCAGCATGGTGGCCTCCGCCCCGGGCATCAGGTGCTCCTCACCGGTGTCGCGGTGCAGGGTGTCCTTGAGGTGCACGTGGACCACCCGCTCGTGGTGGTCGCGGTAGAAGGCGACCGGGTCGATCCCGGCGATCGTGAACTCGGCCGTGTCGAGGGCGAGCCCGACGGTCGCGGGGTCGGTGAGGGACAGGAAGTGCTCGACCTGCTCGCGCGAGTGGATCCCAGACAGGCAGTCGTGGTGCACGGCGAGCCGGACCCCGGCCTGCGCCGCGCGCTGGCCCACCCGGTTCCACAGCCCGGCGAGCCGGGCGATCGCGTCGCCGTCCAGCGGCCCGGTCATCCAGGCCGATCCGGCGGGGCGCACCACGAGCACCTCCCCGCCGACGGCGGCGAGGAAGTCGACGTAGGGCCCGGCGGCGTTGACGATCCAGTCGGCGCGGGACGGGTCGACGGCCAGCACGAACTCGTACCCCTCCTCCTCGACCGGCAGGCCCGGGTCCCAGAACATGCTGGAGACCCCCGCCACCCCGGCCGAGGACAGGAAGCGGCGGAAACCGTCGACGCTGCCGTGGTTGAGCAGGATGACCTCGGGACGGCCCAGGTTGTCCCACCGCCCGCCGGTGTCGGCGTGCAGCTCGACGTGGTCGAACCCGAGCCCCGACAGCGTCCGCAGGGCGCGCTGCTGGTGCTCGTGCCGGATGAAGACGTCCATCCGGTAGTTCCACTGGTTCAGCGCGTACGACCAGCGCAGGGTGTCCTTCATCGCGCGGTGAGCTCCTTCCGGGCCGCCGCCTCGGCGTCGGCGAGCACGGTGTCGATGTACCACTTGGCGACGCAGGTCGCCTCGGCGTAGCTGCCGCCGTGGGTATCGGCCTTGTCGTGCTCGACGGTCAGCCAGCCGTCGTACCCGGAGGTGACGATCTCGCGCATCAGCGCCGGGAAGTCGACCAGCCCTCCCTCGGTGCCCATCTCGTAGAACCAGCGGTCCACGCCCGGGGCCATCGCCTCGGGGTCGGGGGGCGTGCGGTACAGCTCGCCGGGGTCGACAGTGTGCGTGTCCTTGAAGTGGAACCCCGAGCAGCGGTCCCGGTAGTCGCGGAACATCTCGACCGGGTCGACGCCGGCGATGGTGTGCTGCGCGGTGTCGCAGAAGAAGAACACCGCCTCGGGGTCGGAGTACCGGAAGAACAGGTCGAGCTGCTCGCGGGTCCGGATCGCGCCCCAGAACTCGAAGTGGCACGTCGTCTTCATCCCGTGCCGCAGGGTCATCGCGCCGACCCGGCTCCACAGGTCGGCGATGGCCTTGATCTTGTCGTCGGTCACCGGCTCGGTCTGGAAGTGCGTGCTGGTGGGCATGACGATGAAGTTCTCCACCGCGAGCCCGTCGAGCTGCTGCACGGTGCGCTCGGAGTCGGCGAAGATGCGGTCGTGGGTGTCCCGGTCGTGCGGGGACGTGTGCTTCGTCGCCGACGGGTAGGCCGTGAAGACCCCCGTGATCTTCTCCATGCCCACCTCGCGCAGCCGCGCCTCGAAACCGGCGAGGGAGCCGTACATCCCGGCCAGCGTCGGGAGCGTGAAGAAGAACGTGTCGAACCCCTTGAAGCCGGCGGCGGCCAGCTGCTTGAGGTACCGGTCCATGTAGGCCCGGTTGAAGTCGGGCCGCACCGGCCCCTGCGGCGTGCGGGTGACCCAGTGGTCCATGTACGACCACTTCGTCCAAGCCATGCGGGGAGTCCTCTCGTGGTGTCGTGCTGCTCTGCGGAGCCGGTGCGGTGCCGGGCTCAGCTGTCCCAGGCGGCGTCCATGGCCTTCAGCACGTCGTCGATGCTCTTCTGCCCGGTGAGCAGGCCCTGGCCCCCGGTCTGCAGGGCGTCGTAGACGGACGGGTTGGGCCAGATGTTGTTGGGCAGCGGGGCGTACGCCTGCTCCTTCAGCAGCGGGGCGACGTCCTCGTAGATCGTGCCGGTGAAGTCGAGCTGGTCGAAGTTGGAGACCGGCAGCTCCCCGGAGATCTCGTAGTACTTCTGCTGCTGGGCGGGCTCGGCCAGCCAGTCCATGAACGCAGTGACGGCCTCCTTCTGCTCCGACGCCGCGTTCATCGACAGCGTGTAGTTGGAGCTGCCGAGCACGACCGCCTCGCCGCCGTCGGCGGCCGGGAAGGGCTCGACGGCGAAGTCGGCCTCCTTCGGGGCGGCGCGGGAGATCTCCACGGCCGCGCCGCTAGGGATGAAGCTCGCGACGGACGTGCCCTGCGCCAGGCCGTTGGTGATGGCGTCGAACCCGGCCCCGACGGCCCCGGGCTGGAAGCACTTCGCCTCGTTGAGGTCGAGGAAGGTCTGCAGGGTGTCCTTCCAGCCCTGGCTCCCGGCGAAGGTCGTCGTGCCGTCGGCGCGCTGCTGGTTCCAGTCCGGCGTGGGGCCGTAGACGCGCGTGGCGGAGATGCCCTGGATGGTGAGCCCGACGTTGGGGCCGGCGGCCCCGGCGAGCACCATGAGCGACCCGCCCTGCTCGGCCATCGTGCCGCAGGCGGCGGTGAGCTCGTCCATGGTCTTCGGGAAGTCGGTGATGCCCTTCTGGGTCGCGGTCCCGCGGCTGGCGACCAGGGCGCCCACGGTGAAGTCCAGCGGCTGCCCGTACACCTTCCCGTCGACCTCGTAGACGGACTCGCTGCCCTCCAGGACCAGCGACTTCGCGGTGTCCCCGAGCGGTTCGAGGAAGCCGGCCTCGGCGAGCGGGATGAGGCCCCGGGCGTCCCCGCTGCCGGGCGTCGTCTGGATGAGGTCCGAGGCGTTGCCACCTTGGAGCTGGGTGCGGATCGTCTCGCCGTACCGGTCGTTGGGCACCGGGTTGGTCTGGATGGTGACGTCCGGGTGGGACTCCACGTACGAGTCCGCGAGGGTCTGGTACGGGCTCTCGAGGTTGTTGGACGTCGCGAAGGTGAAGGTGAACTTCGTGCCGCCCCCGGAGCCGTTGTCCGTGCCGCTGCTGCCGGAGCAGCCGGTGAGGACGAGCGCGGCCGCGATCGGGGCGGCGATGAGGGCTCGGCGGGAGGTGGAGGCGTGGACTGTGGGCATTCGCTGCAGCCTCTCTGACTTCGTCGTCAGCGGCTCGACGGAGCCGCATGCTGAGGGTTCGAGTATCACCGCTCACTGCAGGAAAAACACATAAGTCTTGCGGATGCGCGGCATAAGTGGGGTCGAGCCGTCAGGTCCGGGCCGTCACCGGGGCGTGCAGCAGAGCGCGCGCGCGGTCGGCGTCCACGACCACCCGCGACCCCGCCGCCTCGGCCGCGGCCCGCTGGAGAGCCTGCTCGGCGCGGACCAGCGCGAAGGGGTCGTCCCAGTGGTTCCAGTGCCACCCCTCGTACTCGCTGGAGACCGCACCGCTGTACCCCTGGCGCACCAGCAGCTCGACGAGGTCGGCGACCGGCACCGACGGCTCCTGCCCGTCCGCGTCGATGCCGAAGAACTTGGCGTGCACGTGCCGGATCCACGGCGCGATCTCCCGCCAGCCGTCCACCGGGGCCGGCCCGAACAGCCCCGTCCCCGCGATCGCGACGTCGACGCCCAGGTCGGGCCGGCCGTGCTCGGCGGCCAGCGCGACGAAGCGGCCGAACCGCTCCCCGTGCTCGCGCTGGTCCGCCGGCGGCCCGAGCCGGGCGAACTCCTCCCACCGCGCCACGACGGCGGTGCAGAACGCCTCCGGGGCTCCCCGGCGCCGGTACGCCTCCAGCAGCGACGGCGCGAAACCGCTCACCGTGGCGCCCCAGTCCATCGTGAACCCCAGGAACGGCGACCCCAGCTGCTCGTAGCGCTCCCGCAGCGCCCGGATCCGGGGGTGGGCGGCGTACTGGTCGGCGTGCACCTCCAGCGCCAGCACCACCCCGTGCTCCTCGGCGACCGGCGCCAGCCGCTCCATCGAGTCCGGGCTCAGCGAGATCTGCACCCGCGCCAGCGGGAACCCGAGCTCGGCCGCGGCGCGGATCTGCGCCCGCATGTACTCGACCAGCTCGTCCTGCGTCAGCAGCCGGTCCCGGCGCAGGCCGATGTCCGCGTTGATCGACAACGCCGAGGGCACCAGGCCGAGCTCGCCGACCAGGTCGCGGAACCAGCCAGAGAACCCCGGGGCCAGCCGGGGGAAACCCCGCAGGCTGCCGAAGCCGACCATCTCCAGCCCGGGGCCGAGCCCCTCGGCGGCCACCGCGCGCAACAGCGACTCCAGGTCGTGCTCCCGGGCGTGGAAGGGCCGGGTGAAGCTGTAGAGGGTGACGCCCTGCACCGGCGTCCCCAGCGGCCCGCTCACGCCGGCACCGCCGTCGTGGCCGTCATGGACTTGCGGTCGTGCTCTTCGATGCGCAGCACCTGCGACTCCGAGATGACGATGTAGGGGATGTACAGGGACAGGTCGACCTCGACGACGTGCTCGGCCCCGGGGTCGCCGGTCAGGGCCAGGTCCCCGGACAGGACGGCCGAGTCGGCCGGGAACCACCAGTCGTCGGTGCGCGGGACGAGTTCGGCGAACGTGGAGCGGTGCCCGTTCACCTCCCAGCGCAGGGAGTCCGGGGGCACCTCGACCCCGTCGACGCGCAGCGCCGCACCGGCGACGCACGAGGCCGGCAACGCCCGGTACCACGGCAGGCGGACCTCCACCGACACGCGCGAACCGTCCCGGCGCAGGGTCCCGGCCTCGATCAGCCGGTCGGGGATCACGCCTGCCCGCCCAGGGTCCGCGCCAGCGCCCGCGCCCCGCGCACGGCGATCGCCAGGCTCATCAGCGTGGGGTTCACGGTCGTGGCGGTGGGGATGGTGCCGTTGCCCCCGACGTGCAGGTTCTCGAAGCCCCAGACCCGGGAGTCGGGGTCGGCGACCGACGTGCCGTCGTCGTGCTGACCGATCCGGGTGGTGCCCTGGTAGTGCAGGCTGGAACCGGGCGGCAGCAGCCGCGGCGGGGCCACGAAGACGCCCAGGGCGTCCCCGGCGCGGCGCAGCCGCCGCGTCGCGGCCTCGATCTCCGCCTCCTCGGCCCCGGTGAGGCCGTACTCGATGGTCATGGTGGGCAGACCGCGGTAGTCGAGCTCGTCGTCGTCGAAGGTGACGCCGTCCTCCACCCGGGGCTGCTTGCGCATGCCGTACCCCATGTTCACGTAACCCCACCGGTTCCCCGCGTGCGGATTGGAGGGGTCGAGCTGGAAGGGCGGCACCTCGGCGTACATGACCTGCAGCGAGAACGGGTGGTCCGGCTCGGAGTACGGGATGCGGTTCACCGCCGCCACCGGGTCGGCCGCGTTCTGCGACCGGCGGGCCAGTTCGGCGTCCAGCTCGGCCTCGGTGGCGAACCGGCTCATCCGCTCCCCGTCGAGGGCCACCGTGGAGATGACCACGGGGTGCTCGGTGAGGTAGCGCCCCAGCGCGGGCGGACGGATGCCGGAGGCCCACAGCAGCTGCGGGGTGCGGAACGCGTCGGCGGCGACGACCACCGCGTCGGCGGCGAACGTCGACGTCTCGCGGGTGCGCAGGTCCTCCACCCGGACGCCGGTGACCCGGCCGTCCCGGTGCTCCACCGCGCGCACGAACGAGAGGTCGCGCAGCTCGAAGCGCTCCGACAGCGACGACGCCGGGTCGGCCAGCGGCCCCAGCACGGTGTCGGCACCGGCCCACTGCATCGACCCGTCCGGTTGCGGGTCACCGGCCACCGGCAGGGTGCCCACGCCCCGCCCGGGCGGCAGCTCGGCCCCGAACTCCTCCTCCAGCAGGGCCCGGATCGCCGCCCCCACCGGGGAGTCGGAGAACGCCGAGCTCTGGGCGTGCAGCAGCTCCTCGGCGCGGGTGATCAGCTCCTCCCACTCGTGCTCGGGCAGGAACGGCACCTTCTCGGCGCCCTCGGGGCGCGGGATCGCGCACGTCCAGTGCGCCCCCATCCCGCCGACGTTCGTGGAGGCGGCCGCGGCGGGGAACGTCGGGGCGTGCCCGGTGCCCTCCCCGCCGAAGTCGATCAGGTGGGTCCCCTCGCGGGCGGTGAACATCCCCTCTACCGCGACCCCGGCGGGCAGGCCCAGGTCCTCGCGGTGGGTCCCGGACTGCGGCCCCTGCGACATCTCCCGGGCCCGCTGCTTCTCCGCCGGGTCGGCGATGTTGCGGACGCTCTGGCCGGGGGTCTTGGTGAGCTGCGGGCCTGCCTCGAACACCACGACCCGGGCGGTCGGGTGGTTCTCCAGGACCTCGCGGGCGTAGGCGCAGCCGATGGGGCCGCTGCCCACGACCGCGACCACGGGGTGCGGGGAGCTGCTGCTGGCGGTGGTCATGGTTCGTCCTCTCGGTCAGACGGCGATCGGGTCGGCGGCCGACGGCTGCTCGTCGGGGAGCCGGCCGGGGGGCAGGAGGAGCGCGGCGACGAGCCCGAGGGCGTACGTCACCGCGAGCGCGAGGAAGACGGGTGAGAACACCTCGACGTAGGCCGAGGCGATCTGCGCCTGCACGGCGGCGGGTGCGGCGGCCGCCACCTGCGGGGTGAGGCCGGAGACGTCGAGGCCGGCCGGCAGCAGGGCCGCGACGCCGAACCCGACGACCCCGCCGATCACGGCGGTGGTCACGCTGACGCCGATCTGGCGGACGAGGTTGACCGCGGCGGTCGCCCGGCCGATCTCGGCGCGCGGCACGGCGCTCTGCACGACGGCGAGGACGAGGTTCATGAACGCGCCGGTGCCCGCCCCGACGGCGAACATGACGACCACCGGCACCCCCAGCGGCAGGCCGACCGGCAGGAACGCCATGACGAGCAGACCCAGCGCCGAGGTGGCGGTGCCCAGGACGGCGAACACCCGGTACCGGCCCGTCCGGGAGGCGGCCCGGCCGGTGAGCAGGCTCGTCACCAGCATCCCGAACACCGTCGCGATCGCGACGAGGCCGGACACCGTCGCGCTCACGCGGTACGCCATCTGGAAGTAGGTGGGCAGGTAGGAGACCACGGAGAACAACCCGACCCCGACGACGGCGGACAGGGCCGCGCCGGCCGCGAAGCGGCGGTCGGCGAACGCCCGCAGCGGGACGACCGGGGAGTCCGCGCGCAGCTCGACCCGCAGGAACGCCGCGAACGCGACGGCGGCGACGGCGAACGCGACGGTGCTCGCGTGCCCGGCCGGGGGTTCTGCGGTCCACGTCACGGCGAGGACGAGCGCGACGAGCGCCGTGGCGGACGTGAGCGCCCCGGCACCGTCGACGCGGCGCCGGGGAGCCGGCGCGAGGTGCGGGACGGCGACGGCGGCGAGCGCGAGGGCGGCCAGGCCGACGGGCACGTTGATCCAGAACACCCACCGCCAGCCCCAGTGGTCGGTGATCAGCCCCCCGAGGAGGGGACCGACGAGGATCGCGACGGGGAAGGCGGCGCCGATGACGGCGAGGTACCCGGGCCGCTGCCGGGGCGTGGTGACCTGGGCGACGATGGTCTGCGACATCAGCTGCAGGCCGGCCGACGCGGCGCCCTGCACGATCCGGGCCGCGGTGAGCCAGGTCATGTCGGGCGCCAGGCCGCAGCAGGCCGAGGCGGCCAGGAAGGCCACCAGCGACGTGAGGAAGACCCGGCGCGGGCCGGCCGTGTCGCCGAGCTGGCCCAGCACCGGCAGCAGCACCGTGCTGGCGACGGTGTAGCCGACGACCACCTGGGACAGGTGCTCGAGGGCTCCGAGGTCCCCGGCGATGGTGGCCAGCGAGGTGGACACGACGGTGTGGTCGAGGGCCCCGAGGAAGGAGACGGACAGGAGGGAGGCGACCAGGAGGCGGAGCCTGGTGAGGGAGAGGGTCATGTGGGGGTGCCCGATCGATCGGGCCGTCGACGCGACGGGGTGTGCCGACGGGGCGGCGACGGCCCGTCGGACGAGCTCCCGGGGGAGCTCCGACGTCGTGTCCACCTTACCCGCTTCGGTCGGTATCGGACAGAAGTACGGGGGTTCCTCCCCGGTGCCGGTTCCGGGGCCGGGGGCGGGCGGCCGGGACGGCCGGGGCCGGCACCGCCGGTCCCACGACCGTGCGCAGTTCCCCGATCCCCTCGATCCACAGCGACACGGTGTCGCCCTCGCGCAGCGGCGGCGGGTCCAGGGCGCCGCGACGGCCCCACAGCTCGCCCAGGCAGCCGCCGTTCCCCGTCGTCCCCGACCCCAGCACGTCCCCGGGGACCACCCGGGAGTTCCGGGAGGCGTAGGCGACGAGCTCGGGCAGCGGCCAGCCGGCGTTGGAGACGAGGTCCTCCCCGACGAGCTCGCCGTTGACGCGCGCCCGGGCGCGCACGGCGAGGAAACCCTCCTCGTCCAGGAAGCCGTGCAGCTCGTCGGCGGTCACGATCCACGGACCCAGCGAGGTCCCGAAGTCCTTGCCCTTGGCCGGGCCGAGGCGCACCTTCATCTCCCGCGCCTGCAGGTCCCGGGCCGACCAGTCGTTCATCACCGTGTACCCGAAGACGTGCTCCGCGGCGCGTGCCGGCGTGAGGTTCGTCCCGTCGGACCCCTCCACCGCGCCGATCACGACGGCGATCTCGAGCTCGAAGTCGAGCCGTTCGGTCACCGGCGGCGAGACCGGGTCGGCCGGGCCGAGGACGGTGTGCGGGTTCGTGAAGTAGAACGTCGGCGCCTCGTACCACTGCGGCACGACCTCGCTGCGGCCGTCGACGGAGGCGCTGACGCCCTCGACGTGCTCCTCGAAGGCGACGAAGTCGCGGATGGCGGCCGGGACCAGGGGGCTCAGCAGCATCACCTCCGCCAGCGGCGCGCCGTCACCGGCGTCGAGCCCCTCGTGCAGGCGCAGCGCCGCGGGCAGCCCCGCCGCGAGGACCTGCGCGACGCTCAGGCCGCCGGGGAAGGGGACCACCCGGTCCCCCACCACGAAACCCTCCCCGACCGTCGCGGAACCGCTGTGGCGCCAGCGCGCGATCCTCACGCCGACACCCGCGCGTCCAGGAGGTCCACCGCGTTCTGCTCCAGCACGCGGCGGGTGTCCTCCTCCCCCAGGCCGGCCGAGCGCACGAACCCGACGGGGTCGTCCAGGCCCATGTCGAACGGGAAGTCGCTGCCGAGCAGGACCCGCGAGGCCCCCGCGACGGCGACCAGGGCGCGCAGCGCCGCCTCGTCGTGCACGACGGTGTCGAACCACAGGCGGCTCAGGTACGTCGAGGGCGGGTGCGCGCAGCCCCGCGCCTCCGGCCGGACCGCCCAGGCGCGGTCGCTGCGGCCGATCGCCGTCGGCAGGTACCCGCCGCCGTGCGCGGCCAGGACGCGCAGGTCCGGGTACCGGTCCAGCACCCCCGAGAAGACGAGGTGCGAGAGCGCCACGGCGTTCTCGACGGGCTGGCCGACCGTGTTCGACAGGTAGAAGCGGTCCAGGCGCTCGTCGAGGCTACAGCCGAAGGGGTGCAGGAACACGACGGCGCGCAGTTCCTCGGCGCGGGCCCAGAACGGTTCCAGGCGGGGGTCGGACAGTTCCACGTCCCCGGCCGTGGAGGAGATCTCCACCCCGGCCAGACCGCGCCCGAGCACCGCGTCGTCGAGGTACTCGACGAGCCGCTGCGGGTGCTGCAGGGGCACGACGCCGAGGCCGGTGAGCCGGTCGGGGGCCTGCGCGACGTGCTCGGCGACGAGCCGGTTCGTCTCCCCCGCGACCCACACCGCCAGCCCCTCGGGGGCCCACGGGTAGAAGTGGTTCGGGGACACGCTCACCCACTGCCGGTCCACCCCCTGGGCGTCCATCGCGGCGAGGCGGGCACCGGCGTCGGTGAGCCGGCCGAACCGCTCGCCGATCATCGCGCCGGAGGCCTTCAGGCTCTCGGGGCCGTTGCGGCGCGCCTCCAGCTCGGCGGCGGCGGCCACCAGTTCCGGGGCGCGCTGCTCGACGGCCGCGTGCAGCCCGGGCAGCAGGACGTGGGCGTGGACGTCCACGGTCGCGCCGCTCACGCCGGGACCGCCATCCGGTGCGCGATGCCGGCCATCAGGCCGGGCACGTCGGCGTCGCGGACCCCGTCGAGCTGCCACTGCCCCAGCTGGACCGAGGCGCGCACGACGGCCTCGGCGCGCGGCCGGCGCCGGTGGTGGAACTCGTCCCACAGGTCCTGGTCGACGTGCGGGCGGTCCAGCAGCAGCTCGGTGAGGACCAGGGCGTCCTCTAGGCCCTGCGCGGCGCCCTGGGCGATGGTGGGCGGGCAGGAGTGCGCCGCGTCGCCGATGACGACGACGCGCCCGCGGTTCCACGGGCCCTCGACGAGGTGGTGGGTGAACCAGGTGTAGTTCGCGCTGGCGCCGCGCTCGAGGTCGGCGCGGACGGCGTCCCAGGGGCCGCCGTAGGCCCGGGACTGCTCGACCATGATGCGGGTCGCCTCCTCGTCGCCGACGCCGAAGCGGTCCTGCGCGGCCTCGACGAGGAAGGCGTACATCGAGTCCTCCCCGGTGGGGGTGTACCCCGCGATGAACGCCGGTCCGCCGTAGTACAGCTCGCTGCGCACCACCTCCGCGGGGCGGGAGACGAACGTGCGCCAGATCCCCATGCCCGTCGGCTGCGGCCGGGTCGTGATCCCGATGAGGCCGCGCACCGTGGAGTTCAGGCCGTCCGCGCCGATGACGACGTCGTAGGCGCCCAGGGGTTCCCCGGCGGACAGCACGACCGAGTCGCCGCGGTCCTCGACGGCGCTGACCTCGACGCCGAACCGCACCCGGGCCCCGGCCCGCTCGGCGTGGGCCAGCAGGATCCGCGCCAGCTCGGCCCGGGGCATGCCCATCGCGGCCGGGTAGTCCGGGCCGCCGGTCTTGACGTCGGGCAGCTGCGCGACCACCGGGGCACCGGGGCCCGGGGCCCGCAGGGTCAGCCCCTCGAAGGGGTACCCGGCGGCCCGCAGGTCGTCCCAGGCGCCGAGCGCGTCGAAGACGCGCAGCGCGTTGCCCTGCAGGGAGATGCCGGACCCGAGGGCGCTGAGCTCGGGCCGGGCCTCGAACAGGTCGACCTCGACCCCGCCCTTGGCGAGCTGGATGGCGGCCGCCAGCCCGGCGACCCCGCTGCCGACGATCGCGGCCTTCTGGACTGCACTCATGTCAGAACCTCGGTGTTCTCGGTGGTGTCGTCGTGGCGGTCAGAGTACGGCGACGGGGTTGATCGGCGATCCGACGGCCCCGGTGATCGGCAGCGGCGCCGCCGACAGCAGGAAGTCCCACCGGCCCCGGACCGCGCAGGCGTCCGCCAGGGCGTCGAGGTTCCACATCTCCCCTATGGTCAGGCCCGTGTTGGGGATGACGACCTGGTGCAGCGGCTGGAACGCGGGGACGTCGAACTCGTTGGGCCGCACCTCGAAGCCCCAGGTGTCGGTGGCGACGGCGGCCAGCTCGGTGCGGTGCAGCCAGCCGGCCGTGGTCAGCGACAGCCCCGGGGCGGGCCCGCCCGCGTACTCGCCCCAGCCCTCGCGCCGGGTCCGGGCGTACTGGCCGGTCCGCACCAGCAGGATGTCGCCCCGGCCCAGGGCGCTGGAGGGGCCCTGGGCCCGCTGGCACGCCTCCAGCTCGGCCACGGTGATCGGGTGGCCGTCGGGCAGTTCCCCGGTGTCCGGGGCGAGGTGGCGGCCCACGTCGAGCAGCACCCCGCGCGAGACGACCACCGCGGCGGCGTGCTCGATGCCCGTCACGAGGTCGCCGTCGCTGGTCACCACGTCACCGGCGCGCCGCCCGTTCCAGGCGCTGCCCCGGTCGAAGATGTGCCCCAGGCCGTCCCACTGCGTCGAGCACTGCAGCGGCATCGCGATCACGTCGTCGGCGCCGCCGATCCCGTGCGGGAAACCCTGCTTGCCGTGCTCGGCCTCCAGCCCGGTGTCGATCATCGTGTGGACGGGGTTCGTGCGCCGCCGCCACCCCTTCTGGGGCCCGTCGGCGTCGAACGCCTGCGCCAGGGAGAACACCTCCCCGGTGCGGACGAGGGCGGCGGCCTCGACGCGCTTGGCGCCGTCGATGAAGTTCAGGGTGCCCAGGACGTCGTCCTCGCCCCAGCGCCCCCAGTTGCGGTACGCCTGCGCCCGGGCCGCGACCTCCCCGTCGGGGTCGCGGCGGTCCAGGTCGCGCGGGTCCTCGGCGGGGGTGCTCACACCGCCCCCTGCGCCACGCAGCGCACGACCTGCGTCCCCAGTCCGGCGATGGTGCCGGTCATGACGTCCCCGTCGCGCAGGAACCGCTTCCAGTGCTGGCCGTTGCCGGCCGGGCTGCCGGTGAGCAGCAGGTCGCCGGGCAGCAGCGGCATCGTCCGCGACGCCCCGGCGACCAGCGCCGGGACGTCGAACAGCAGGTCGGAGGTCGACGCGTCCTGCATGGTCTGGCCGTTGAGGTCCAGGCGCACCCCCAGGTCGGCGGGGTCGGCGAAGTGCGCGGGCACGAGGAACGGCCCGGTGGGCAGGAAGCCCGGCGCGTTCTTGGCCCGGTACCAGTCGGTGCCGATCTCCTTCATGTCCTTGCGGAACACCAGGTCTCGCGTGGTGACGTCGTTGACGACCGTCCAGCCCGCGACGTGCGCCATCGCGTCCTCGCGCGAGACGCCGAACGCCTCGCGGCCGATGACGACCGCCAGTTCCAGCTCCCAGTCGTGCACCTCGCTGTACGCGGGCAGCACGAGCGGCACGTCGTCGCCGACGACGCACGCGGGCAGGCCGATGAAGAAGTACGGTTCACCGTCCGCAGCGCGGGCGTCCATCATCCGCGCGGCGAACTCGCGGGCCTGTTCCGGCGTCCGGTCGCCGTTCTGCGTCAGGCCCGCCGCGACGAGCTCGATGACGTGCTGGCGGTAGTTCGCGCCGGTCTGCAGCACCTGCCGCGGCTCGACCGGCGCGGTGAGGGTGACGTCGGCCAGCGGGCGCCACTCCCCCTCCGGCGCGGCGGCCAGCGCGCCGATCCGGTCCCAGTCCGGGTCGGCCAGGAACGCGTTGAGCCCGTCCGCACCGAGGTCCTCCCGGCTCAGGGGACGGACCCGGTCCCCGGCGACCACGCCGAGGTGGACCCGGTCGCCGTGGCGGAACCGGGCGAGGGCGAAGGGGGCGGTCAGGCCGTGTGACGACGTCGTCAAGGGGTGCTCCTGGGGTGCGGACGAACGGGTGCGGGGGGGGGGGGGGGGGGGGGGGGGGCGGGCGGGCCGCGGGGGGGGGGGGGGGGGGGCGGCCGGGGGGGGGGGTGGGGGGGGGGGCGGGGGGCGGCGCGGTGCGCGGCGCCGCGGCGGGGCGGAGGTCATGCCGTCGCTGGAGGCGGCCCCCCCGCCCCCCCCCCCCCCCCCCCCCCCCCCCCCCCCCCCCCCCCCCCCCCCCCCCCCCCCCCCCCCCCCCCCGGGGTGGGTCAGCCGCGGCCCTGCACGGCGTACGGGTTGAGCAGCGCCTCGCGGATCTCCTCGGGCACGCCCTCCTCGGTCGCGCTCGGGCCGTCCGCCGGCGGGAACGACTCGGTCATCGACATCGGCATGGCGCCGTTGCGGTAGAAGTTGTTCGACCCCTGCGACGGCGTCCAGGTGTTCGGCTCCCAGTCCGGGACGTAGTTCCGGTAGCCGCCGGTGTTGAGCTCGATCCGCAGGGTCGAGGGTTCGCGGTAGTACAGGAAGTTCTGCTCGCCGATGCCGTGGATCGAGGGACCGTACTCGATCGGGATCCCGTTCTCCATGAGCACGTCCGCGGCGATGAGCAGTTCCTCGCGGGTGTCGACCCAGAACGCGTAGTGGTTGACGCGGCCGGCGCGGGTGGAACCGTCCAGGACGACGCCGAGGTCGTGCGACTTCTCGTTCGTGGTGAGCACCGAGAACACCGAGACGGGCGCCTCGTCGAGGACGGTGCGGGCCATGGTGCGGAACCCGAGGACCTCGTCGTACCACCTGGCGAACGCGTCGACGTCGCTGGTGGCGACGGTGACGTGGTCGAGCTGGCGCGGGGCACCGGCGACGGAGCTGCGCCGGGCGGGGCGGTCGGGGTAGATCGAGGCGGTGCGCGCCGGGGCGGTGTGGCGCTCGACGTCCCAGTGCAGGGTCATGCTGTGGCCCCAGGGACCGACGAAGCGCAGGGCCTTGCCGATGCGGTACCCGTCGAACCACTCGACGTCGACACCGGCGGCCTGCAGGCGGCGGGCGGCCTCCTCGAGGGCCTCGGCGCTGGACGTGCGCCAGGCCATCGTCTCCAGGGACGGCTCGTCGCCGGGCACGACGACGACCGAGTAGGCGTAGTAGTCGCCCCAGCAGCGCAGGTAGACCCTCCCGTCCTCGCGGGCGACCTCGGTGAGCCCGACGTGCGTCGTGTAGAACTCCACCGACGCCTCCACGTCCGGCGAGGTGATCGCGACGTACGACAGGTGCGAGAGCAGCTTGATCATCTTCGATCCTTTCTCGGCGCCGGAGTTTCGGCGACCCTTCGTCCACTATCCGACCGAAGTGGTGCCGGGCGGAAGCGGATGTCGTGGATGCCGAGCATCGGTGCGGTTTATGGCCGCAGCGCCGCCACGACCCGGCCCGCGACCGCCTCGTCCGCCGCGAACCCGGCCAGGTCCGGCAGTGCGCCGTCGCCCCCGTCCTCCAGCGCCCCGACCACGGCGCGCAGCGCCGCCCGGACGCCGTCCTCGTACCGCTGCGGCAGCACCAGGGTCCCCCGGGCGTCGGTGACCGCGACCTCGCAGCGCCCGGTCGCCTCGTCGGCGCGGACCTCGGTGCGGGCCGGCCCGATCCCGACGACGGTCAGCGCGGTGGGTGACCCGGCCCGTCCCACGGCCAGCGCGAGGCTGACCGGCGTCCCGGCCGTCGAGGTGGCGGTGACGAGCACGGCCGCGGCACCGCTCCAGACGTCCTCCACGACCAGGGCGGCCCCGGCGAGGTGGCGGGCCCAGCCAGCCGCGTCCCGCACGGCGGTGGCAGCGCGGGACGCGGCGGCGGTGACGTCGGCCACGACCAGGTGCGCCACCCCCGCCGGGGCGGGTGCGGTCCAGTCGTCCAGGTGGGGGCGGCACAGCGCGAGGGGCCCGCCGACGGCGGCCAGCGCCTCGACCCGGTCCACCGGCGCGGCCGACGGCGCGACGACCACGGCGCCGCAGGCCCCCTCGGCGAAGGACCGCTCGACCTCCCGCCACCACGGCCCCGCACCGTCCAGCACGCACACCGCACCGGCGGGTGAGTCCACCGGGACCACCCGGGGCACCAGTTCGTCCACCGCGCCGCGCCAGCGCGCGTCGGCGACGTGGACGGGCCGGGGGCTCACGCGGACGCCCCGTCGAGCACGAAACGCTCGGCGGCGTCGGCGATCGCGACGACCTGCTCGGCGTCGGCGAGCACCTCGGCGTACTCGGCGCCGTGGCCGCCGCGCAGCAGGTCGGCCAGGGCGGTCCACTCCGCGACGTACCCGTCGACGGGTTCGACGGGGTAGCGGGTGCACCGGCCCGCGGCGTCACGGACGCTCACCCGGGCGCTGCCCGCGTGGACGAACGGGGGCGGGAACTCCACCTCGACCCGGTCCCCGGCGGTGTGGACGGTCAGACGCCACAGCGTGTCCGCCCCTTCGGCGACCATGACGGCGCTGAAGCGGACGAGGGCGCTGCCGGCGCGCAGCACCAGGTCCAGGCCCAGCGGCGCCACCGCCCGCGCGTGCTCGACCCGTTGCGGGGCCGGCAGCAGGTCCCGCACCAGCGGCAGGTCGTGCACGGCGAGGCCGACCACGAGCTGGCGCACGAGCCCGGCGCGCACGGCCGCGACGGACAGGTCCAGCGGCGGCCGGCCCCCGCTCCCGCCCCCCGCTCGCGGTGCGGCGCCGGAGACCACCGCGTGGTACCGGCTGTTCGGCGCGAGCGCGAGCGTCGCGGTCACCGCCACGACCGGTTCGCGCAGCGCGTCGACGTGGTGCTTGGCGCGCGCCCACGCGGGGTCGAACAGGTGGTTGGTGCCCACCACGAGCGCGACGCCGGCCTCGGCGCAGGCGCCGACCGCGCGGCGCGCGTCCCCGGCGGTGGTGGCGAGGGGTTTCTCGCAGAACACCGCCCGCTTGCCCGCCGCGACGGCGTCCAGCACCTGCCCGGCGTGCAGCGCGGGCGGGCTGCACACCGCGACGACGTCCACCTCGGGGTCGGCGAGCAGGTCGGCGGTCCCGGTCGAGGCGCGGGCCCCGAACGCCTGCGCGATCGCGGCCGCCCGGCCGCTGCCGGCGTCGGCGACGTGCGCGAGGCGGAACGTCCCCCCCGTCCGCGCGAGGACCGGGGCGTGCAGGGCCGCGACGCCCGGTCCGGCGCCGATGATGCCCACGCCCCACGTCATGGCGGTCCTCCTGTGCTGGGTGCTGCGACGTCGACTTAGGCGCGAAAGAGGCGGAAGAGGCGCCGACACGAACTGTAGGGGGAGTTCCCCGTGCACCACCACACCGCGCGCCGTGTCAAGATCGAGCATGGCCAGCGCCTCCACCCTGCGTTTCGGCGCCCAGACCGACGAGGTCACGAGCCTCCTGCGGATCGTCAACATGGTCCGGCTCGGCGAGGCCACCACCCGCCCCGAGATCGGGCGGGTCACCGGTCTGGGCCGGGGGGTGGTGTCCCAGCGCGTCGAGCACGCCATCGAGCGGGGTTTCCTGGAGGACGCCGAGTTCGCGCCGTCCTCCGGCGGCCGGGCGCCGCGCACCCTCAGGTTCCGGTCCGAGCAGGGGCTCCTCGTCGTCTGCGCCCTCGGCGGGCTGCACGTGCACGTCGGGGTCACCACCCTCGATGGGCGGATCCTCGACCAGGCGCACCGGGACTGGGACATCACCCGCGGGCCCGAGGAGACGCTGTCGACCGCTGCCGAACTCGTCGACGGGCTGCTGCGGCGGCTGTCGCCCGCCCCGCCGCTGTGGGCCGTCGTGGTCGGCGTCCCCGGCCCCGTCGACTTCGAGACCGGGCGTCCGGTGGCCCCGTCCATCATGCCGGGCTGGAACGGTTTCGACGTCCGCGGTCGGTTCGAGGAGCACTTCGGCGCCCCCGTCTGGGTCGACAACGACGTGAACCTGCTGGCCCTCGCCGAGCGCGGCCGTCCCGGCCACGGCGACCGCGACCTCGTGTACTGCAAGATCGGCAACGGGATCGGTGCGGGTTTCCTGTCCCGGGGGCACCTGCACCGCGGCAACAACGGCGCCGCGGGCGACATCGGTCACGTCCGCGTGACCGGTTCCCAGGCCCGGTGCCGGTGCGGGCGGGTCGGGTGCCTGGAAGCCGTCGCCGGTGGCTGGGCCCTCGTCCGCGACGCCCGGGCGGCGGTCGCCGACGGCGCGCACGGCGTCCTGGCCGACCGGGTCGCGGCGGGCGGCGGGATCACCCCCGAGGCCGTCGCCCGGGCGGCGGCGGACGGTGACGCCCTCGCCATCACGCTCGTCCAGCACGCCGCCCACGTCGCGGGCGAGGCGATCGCCACCCTGGTCAACGTCTTCAACCCCGCCGTCATCGTCGTCGGCGGCGCCGTCGCCGCCGCGGGGGAACTCTTCCTCGCCGGTGTGCGCCAGCGCGTCTACGAACTGTCACTGCCCCTGGCCACGCGGGACCTCGTCGTGGTGAACTCGGTCGCGGACGTCCGTGAACCGCTGCGCGGCGGGGTCCAGCTCGCCGAGGAGCAGTTGTTCGACGTCACCTTCCCGCGCTGGTTCGCCGACGGCCGCCCCACGGTCGCCGCGGTCCACGGGACGCCCGCCGCGACCTGACTCCCCGGACACCGCCGGGGAGGTGGGTGCCCGTCCCCACCGCGACACGAGGGAGTGCCCGCCATGACGTCCGCCCTGCGCCCCGACGCGCTGTCCTCCGCCCCCGGCGGCTTCGCGATCCGCCTCTCGCTGCCCTGGATCCGGTCCCTGCCGTTGGCCTGCCTGACCCGGCTGACCGTCGAGGTCGACGGGCGCGCGGTCGCTCCCCGGATCCGGCGGGGCCACCGCGACGTGGGGCCCGACGAGCTGCGCGAGGAACCGGGCTGGTGGTTCGTGCAGGACCGCGTCGTCCTGCACGTCGCCGGCCCCCTCACCCCCGGCCCGCACGACGTGGCGGTGACGTTCGCCCTGGTGATCCCCTACCTCCAGGGCCCCCCGACCGCCCCGCTGACCCTGCCCTTCCACGACGCGCGCACCCTGGAGCTGGACGCCGCGCCGACCCGCCCGACCGTCTCGCTCGACGTCGCCTGAGACGCCCGAGCCGGAACCCCGAGGAGCACTCGTGACCCTGTCCGGAACCGCGCCCGGAACCGCGCCCGGAACCCTGCCCGAGGGGTGGGCGCTGTCCGCCAGCGCCTTCAACCTCACCCCCGCCCTCGTCGCGGCCGAGGAGTCAGCACCCGACCTCGCCCTCTCCCTGGTGCGCCGCGGCATCGCCCGCGACGTCGAGGTGGAACTCGGCCAGCTGTGGCGCAGCTTCCCCCGGCCCGGGCGGGAGGAGGCCGAGGCGCTGCGCGCCGACCTCGCCCGGCACGGCGGCCGCGTCAGCATCGTCGGGGTCAGCATCGACGACTGGGCGGACTCCCGGCGCCGGCGGACCGACGAGGAGCGGTTCGCCTTCCTGGAACCGCAGCTGCGAGCCGCGGCCGCGCTGGGGGCGGCCGCGGTGCGGCTGCCGATCGGCCAGGCCGGACCGGTGCTGCTGCCCCGGCTCGTGCCGCTGCTGCACGAGCTGGACCTGGTGCTGTTCGAAGAGGTGCAGGGCGGTCAGGCCCCGGACCACCCCGCGCACGCGCCGGCGTACGCGCTGATCTCCGACCTCGACGACCCCCGGGTCCGGGTGCTGCTGGACATCAGCATGCTCATGCCCGCGTTGCCAGTGACCTACCTGGCGGAGCTGTCGCGCGCGGGCCTGCCCGCGGACCTGCTGCGCCGGCTGGAGGACCAGTGGCGCGACCCCGGCACGGACGCGGCCGTGCGGGACCTGCTGGTCTCCGGGGGCGTCCCGGCGCGGGTGCACACGCTGTACATGGACCTGCTGGTGCGGTTCGGGCGGTCCGACGTCACCGACCTCGACGCCGTCCTGCCGCTGGTGGGGGCCGTCCACCTGAAGTTCTGGGACCTCGACGACAGCGGCGGCCGGGTGTCGGAGCCGTTGCGCACGGTCGCCTCGGCGTTGCACCGCAACGGGTTCACCGGGACGCTGTGCAGCGAGTGGGGTGGGCACGAGTGGCTGGACGCCGACCCGTGGGAGGTGACGCGCTCGCACCTGGACCTGGCGGGGGCGGCGCTGGCCTGGGGTGCCGCCGACCGCGGCGCGCGGGTGTGACGCACGGCGGAGGGGCCGGCCACCGGCCGGCCCCTCCGTCGTCCCCTCCCGCGGTTCTCCGTGCGGTTCCCCGTGCGGTTCCCCCGGAGCGTCAGCCCTCGCGGTTGTAGTACGGCCAGGGGTTGATGCGCCGGTCACCGCGACGGTCCGGCCCCGTCAGCGTGACCTTCCCGGTCGCGGCCCACTCGACGCCACGGGGGAACATGCGGATGAACTCGATGCGCCGGAAGGTGTCGATGTCGTGCCCGATGGTGATGGTGAAGGAGCGGCCGGCGCCGTACTCGTTGATCCACGCCATCGGCTGGTCGGTGTTCACCCCGGGCAGGCCGGAGATCCCCTCCGGCGGGATGTCCACGGGGTAGTGCGACATCGGCCACACCGGTGCCTTCTCGTACGCCTCCAGGTCGTCGAAGGTGGTCAGCAGCACCCGGGTGCCCTCGTACACCTCGACGCCGACGAGGATGTCGTCCCCGGTGACGGTCCAGGTCTCACTGATCCCCTCGGTGATCTCGTGCCGCGGCTCGGTCGTGCGCAGCAGCGCCTCGCCCCACGGGCGCGGGCGCAGCCCGCTCTTCACGCTGAGCTTGGCGCCCCGCATGACGTTGTACTCCTCCGGGTAGCCCCAGTCGTCCTCCTGGGCGGCGGACCCGTGGAACCAGACGATCCCCTTGCCCGCGTCGTGGACGAAGCGCAGCAGCGCCCGGTCGGTCTCCGCGCCGAACCCGACGGCCCGGTCGTGGTAGCCGTCGCGGCCCTCGAACACGACGAGCACCACGTCGTACTTGTCGATGACCTCGGAACCCAGCCCCCGGGGGTCCTCGACGACCCGGACGCGGAAGCGGCCGGTGTCCTCCAGCAGCGTCGTGAGCCACTGGTTGTGCTGGCGGAAGCTGCGGAACTCGTTGTCGTGCTCCCGGGTCATGTGGCCCGAGAGGATGAGCACGTCCAGGACGTCGGTCACGCGTGGTCCTCTCCGTCGAGCGGGTGGGTGGTCGGTGGTCGGGTGGTCGGTCAGGTCAGCACGACGGTGCGCTCGACCGGGACGCGGTTCGTGACGTAGCGGCCCGGCCCCCCGTCCCGACCCGGGGCGATCTGCATGTAGAGCAGCCGCATCGTGAGCACCACCTCGACGGTGAGCCGGCCGCCGGGCGGGGGGACCTCGTCGAGCAGCACGACCACGTCGGGGCGGTCGGCGAGGAACCACAGGGTGTCCCACTGCTCGGGGAGCTCCTCGACGCGGTAGCTGCGGCCGTTCAGCTCGAAGCGGACCCGGTCGGTGGGCACGTCGGCACCGTCGACCCGGACGGCGACGTCGGACACCGCCGACAGCCACAGGCTGCGGTACCAGGGGATCTGGATCGAGACCGCGATGCCGTCGGGCCGGCGCCGCACGTCGCGGTCGGAGAAGAGGGAGTTGTGGGTGGCCACGTCAGTCCTTCCGGGGGTCGTCGTCGCGGGAACCGGTCACCGGAAGGTGTCCTCGAAGACGTCGTACGGCGCCGGCGGGGCGGGTTCGAGCTTCTGCTGGGTCCGCGGGCTGTACGGGTGGTTGTGCTCGGGGGCCGGCTCGTCGGCGGGCGGCATGAAGACGGCCTTGCCGTCGTCGCCGAAGTACATGAGGTCGAGGTCGAAGGCGTGCTGGTTCTTCTCCCCGAAGCTGACCCAGTTCTCCTCGAACGGGGCCCGCGCCAGCTCGTAGCACCGGAACTTCCAGATCTTCCACTCACCGCGCTGCTTGATGAAGTCCACGGCGTACTTGCACCACACCCAGTGCGCCCAGACCTTCTTCCCGTCGACCAGACCGGGCGAGTACATGTAGTCGGGACTGTCCTTCGCGACCTCCGGGTCGGTCAGCCCGGACTCGGTGCCGGCCATGATCCAGACGCCCTTGGCCGTCTCGTCACTGCCGACCTCGATGACCGGGGTGGTCGTGGCGTGCAGGATCAGCTTCCCGGTGGGGGTGGGGCGGCCCTGGTGGTAGCGGATGATGCTGTCGTAGTCGACGTACTGCCCGGCGTTGGTGTAACGGGCCCGCATGCCCGGGGTGCCGCGCTCGGCCCACAGCGGGATGATCTGCTCGTCCTGGAAGGCGTTGTGCAGGAACATGTAGCGGTTGAAGAGGTTCTCCACCTCCCCGCGGTCCTTGGCCAGGCGCGCCACGTGGCGGACCTCGGCGAGCTCCACGGTGAGCGCTTCGACCTGCTTCTTCAGGTCGTCGAGGACGGTGTCAGTCACGGGCCTGGTCTCCTTCGGTGCGGTCGGCGACGGCGTCCTCGACGGCGCGGCGCATGAGGGCGTGCTGCTTGACGACGAGGTCGACGGGGTCGGCCTCGCCGAGGTCGGAGAAGGCGTGGCCCTCCCACTCGCTGGACAGGTACCCGCGGTACCCGCCCCGGACGAACTGCCGGACGATGTCGGGGATGTCCATCGCCGGTTCCTGGCCGTCGGCGCCGATGTCGTAGAACTTGGCGTGCACGTGGACGATCTGCGGCATGATGTCCAGCCACTCGCGCGTCGGCACGAGGCCGTGCATGTTGAAGGCCAGGCGGGTGAAGGGGCCGAGCCGGGCGAAGTCGAAGCCCTCGGAGGTGAGGAAGTCCTCGAACTCCTGGTTGCGGACGTGCATCGGCGCGGGTTTGCGCCAGATCTCGTCCATGACGCCGAAGTACGCCTCCGGCATCCCCATCTGCCGCAGCGTGCGCAGCAGGGTGGGCGACAGGCTGTGCATGGTGGAGGAGAAGTCGGCGGTGAACCCCAGCCGGTCGCTGCCCAGCTCGTCGTAGACCTCGCGGATGCCGAGCACCGCGGGGTCGTTCGGGCCGGACGGGGCGTGGATCTCGTAACCGAGCTTCTGGTCGTACTCCTCGGCCAGCGGCAGCAGGCGGCGCAGCAGCTCCTTGCCCGCCGACCGGATGACGACGGTGCGGAACCCGAGGGTGTGCGCGGTCTTGAGCTGGCGGGCGAGGAAGTCGTACTCCTCGTCCGGGGTCATGTCGCGGTCCGGGCGCCGGCCCATGTCGAGGTTCGTGCCCACGGCGCTGGGCCGCAGGTCGTGCTTGTCCAGGGTGTCGAACCACAGCCGGACGAAGTCGGTGTCCACGTCGGGGTACGTCCGCAGCATCTGCGCGATGTTGAACTCGATGCCCGGCCCGATCCCGGCCTCGGCGACCGCGGTGATGAGCGTCTCGGGCGTGTACTGCCCGGCCGCGAACTCGCTGGTCAGCGAGTACAGGGTCGTCCCGAGCTCGATGCCCGTGCCGGCGATGCCGGGGCCGGCGGTGGTCGTGGTGCTGGTGCTGGTGCTGGTGCTCACGCGTCCTCCTCGTCGTGGTGGTCGAGCCGGGCGGCGATGACCCGGGCCCCGCGCACGGCCAGCGCGACCGACGTCAGGGTGGGGTTGCAGGCCGTCGCCGTGGGGATGACGCCGTTGCCCGCGACGAACAGCCCCCGGACCGACCAGACCTCGCTGTCGGGGCTCGCGACGCTGCGGCCGTCGTCGCTCGCACCGGCCCGGGTGGTGCCCTGGTAGTGCAGCGAGGAGCCGAGCGGCAGCACGAACGGGGCGTCCCCCAGCGGCTCCCCCACCGCGCGACCCAGGCGCACGATCTCCTCGCAGGCCCGGTCCAGGACCTTCTGGTCCTCACCGGTCAGGGTGTAGTGCACCCGGATGGCGGGCAGGCCGTAGGGGTCGGTGACCTCGTCGTCGAACTCGAGCCGGTCGCTCTCCTGCAGGTCCTTGGCGCAGAAGAACCCCAGCCCCACGACGGTCCCCGGCAGCACCGGGTCGTCGTCGGCCAGCGGGACCGGTGAGGCGTCGAGCTGCATGACCTGACCGTGGAAGGGCAGGTCGTCGGTGAACGGCACCCAGCTCACCCCGCTGCTGGCGCTCAGCCCGACGTGCGGCGGGGTCGCGGGGGGCGCGTCGGCCGGGTCGACTCCGGTGAGGCGGGCGGCGAACACGACCTGGGTCTGGTCGTTGAGGTACCGGCCCAGCGCGGCGGGCCGCACCCCGGAGGCCCACAGCAACTGCGGGGTCCGCAGCGCGTCGCCGGCGACCACCACGTACCGGGCCCGGACGGTCGAGGATTCCCCGGTGCGCACGTCGCGCACGACGACCCCCGCCGCCCGGCCGTCCTCGACGAGCACGCGGGAGACGTGCGACTCCGCGAACAGGGTGAACCGCGGGTTCCGCCGCGTCGGCTCCCCCAGGACCACGTCCGACCCGGACCACACCAGCGCGCCGTCGGGACGGCGGTGCACCGCCAGCGGCATCCGCTGCACCCGCGAGGGCGCGGCGCGCCCCTCGTCGACGGCCCGCGCGAGCCGGGCGCGGACGACGTCGGCGTACACCGACCCGTCGAAGGCGTCGGTGGTGACGCCCAGCAGCCGCTCGGCCTCGGTGAGCAGCTCGTCGAGGTCGGGCAGGAAGTCGATCCGCTCCGACCCTCCCGGCCGGGGGCAGGCGGCGGTCCAGTGCGCGGCCATGCCGCCGACGTTGCTGGACATCGCCGCGACCGGCAGCCCGTCCTCGCCGGGGAAGGCGTACCCGTCGGGCAGCAGGAAGGTCCCCGGCCGGGCCCGGCGCTCCCCGCTGCGCACCGCACCCGGGGAGTCGACGGTCGCCGCCCCGGCGCCGGGACCCTCGGAGGCGCGCTGGGCGCGTTCGCGCGCGGTCTGGTCGGCGATGTTCTTGACGTGCGCCCCGGGCGGGTCGGTCACGACCGGGCCGGCCTCGAACATCGCCACGGTCGCGTGCGGGGCGCGCTCGCTGAGGACCCGGGCGTAGGCCGCACCGGTCGGCCCGCTGCCGACGACCGCGACGTCGACCTCGTCCGGGTAGCGCCCGCTCATGCCTGCGCCGCCACCCGCCGGATCAGCTCCACCGAGGCGGTGGACTCCTGCGTCGGGTAGTACTCCAGCCCGATCGGGCCGTCGTACCCGGCGCCGCGCAGCAGGCCGAGCCGTTCGGTCCAGTCCAGCTCACCCGCACCGGGTTCACCGCGCCCCGGGGCGTCGGCGACCTGGACGTACTGCACCAGGTCCCCCGCCGCGGCCAGCTCGGCGGCCATGTCCTCGCCCTCGACGGCCGAGTGGTAGACGTCGTAGAGGATGCCGAACGCGGGCGAGTCGACCTGCCGGGCCACGTACGCGGACTCGGCCGTGCGGTCGAGCAGGGACCCGGGGTGGTCGACGCGGACGTTGACCGCCTCCAGCACGAGGTGCACTCCGGACCCGTCGATCTGGGTGACGGCCTTGCGGTAGATCTCGGCGAGGTCGTCGAGCTGGGTCTGCCGCTTGGCCCCGCCGAAACCGGTGCCGCTGCCGACGACGATGCGCCGGTTGCCGAGCTCCTGGGCGATGCGCACGCCCTCGTCGAGCTTGCGGTAGAACTCCGAGTGGTCACGCGGGGGGATCATGAACTGGGTGCGCGGCTCGGCGAGCTGGGCGACCAGCGAGACGCCGGTCTCCTCCAGCGCGGCTTTGAGGGCCGGGAGGTCCTTGGGCTTGGCGGGGGCGTCGACCCCCGTCGGCCCCCACATCTCCACGGCGTCGAAACCGGCGGCCGCGGCGGCCCGGACCCTGTCGTGGTAGTCGCCGGCTTCGGTGAACAGGAGCTCGATGTTGGGCGCGAGTCGGTACACGGGACGTCCTTGTCGGTCGGTCGATCAGCAGGGGGACAGGAGCACGGTCAGCCCTTCAGGCCGCCGGCGAACCCCTGGATGAAGCGCTTCTGCGCGAAGAGGTAGAAGGCGAGGATCGGGATCATGGAGATGATGACGATCGCGAAGATCTGGTTCCACTGCGAGACCAGCGAGCCGATGTAGTAGTACATCGCCACCGGCAGGGTCTGCGCCGTGGAGCCGCCCAGGAAGATGAGGGAGGTGAAGAAGTCGTTCCAGACGATGAGCCCGGCGAGGATCGAGACGGTGCCGGTGGCCGGGGCCATGAGCGGGAGCACGATGCGGAAGAAGATCTGCGTCCGGCTGGCCCCGTCGATCGTCGCGGCCTCCTCGTAGTTGGTCCCCAGCCCCCGGAAGAACCCGGCGTAGATGAAGATGGCCAGCGGCATGAGCATCCCGCTGTAGAGGACCACCATGCCCCACGCCGACCCGGTCAGCCCGAGCGTGCGGGCTCCGATGTACAGCGGGACGGTGCCCAGCTGCGTCGGCAGGACGATGGCGATGAGGAACAGGTAGTACACCGCCCGGCTCCAGCGGCGCGCGGTGCGGGCGATGACGTACCCGGTGAGGGCACCGAGCAGGACCATCACGAGGATGCTGCCGGCGGTGATGATCACGCTGTTCACCAGGCCGAGCAGGACGTTGCTCTGCCCGGTCGCGCTGAGCACCCGGGAGAAGTTGCTGAGCGTGGGCTCGCCCGGCGGGGCCAGGGCCGGGGTGGTGAAGACCTCCTGGTCCGACTTCAGCGCGATCGACACGACCAGGTAGAAGGGGGCCAGGTAGACCAGGGCGATGAGCCAGGTCCCCGCCTCGCGCAGCGCCGACAGCTTCGTGTAGCGGAACACGTCAGTCCTCCCTGTTCCCCTGGGTCACGCGCTGCTGGACGACCGCGAAGACCAGGATGATGAGCGTGAGCACGAGAGCGAGGGCGGCGCCGTACCCGAAGTTGCCCAGCGAGAACGCCTGCTTGTACACCTCGGTCGCCAGCGTGGCGGTCGCGTCGGCCGGTCCCCCGCCGGTGAGGGCCATGATCTGGTCGAAGATGCGCAGGCCGTTGACGAGGCCGAGCGTGGTGGCGATGGCCACCGCCGGGCGGATCGCGGGGAACACGATGTTCCAGAACCGCTGCCAGAGCCCGGCGCCGTCGATCGCGGCGGCCTCCTCGATCTCGACGGGCACCGCGGCCAGGCCGGCCATGTAGATGACCATCGAGAACCCGATGTTCTGCCACACCACGACCACGAGGATGGTCCAGATCGCGAACTGCGGGTCGGCCAGCCAGGGACGGGTGAGGCTCTCGAGGCCGACGGCGCGCAGCACCACGTTCAGGGGGCCGTCGAACTGGAAGATGTACTTCCAGATGTAGGAGGTCGCCAGCGGGCTGAGGACCACCGGCATGAAGAACAGCGTCCGCAGGACGTACCGGCTCTTGAGCACCCGGTTCAGGTTCACCGCGATGGCCAGGCCCGCGACGTTGGACAGGATGACCGACCCGAGGGCCAGCAGCAGGGTGTTCCCCAGCGCGTGCAGCTTCGCGGGATCGCTGAAGATCTCCTGGAAGTTCTCCAGGCCGATCCACTGGAACGACCCGATGCCGGACCAGTCGGTGAACGCGAACACACCGCCGGCGGTGGTCGCGGCGTAGTGGATGGCCACGACCAGGACGATGCCGGGCAGCGCCCACCACCAGTGGCCGTAGCCCAGGCCGGCGGTCCGCCGGCCGCGGGCCCGGTCGCCGGCCGAGCCCGGGCCGGTCACGCCCGCGGTCCCCGGGTTCTGCGTCACTGACATCCCGTCGCCTCGCCCTCCGTCGTGCCGACCGGCGCGGGGGGTGTCCTCCCGCACTTCGGGGGCGCTCACGCGCTCCACGCCGCGTCCTCCGGCCGCAGTCCGCCCCGCGCGACGAGCCGCCCGTCCGAGGGCGGGACGGCCGGGACGGGGGAGGCGGTGGGCGCTGCCCACCGCTGCGGGGATCGACGCTGACGTGCCATGTCCAGCCTCTCTGACGTCGTCGTCGGCGC
This sequence comes from Kineococcus rugosus, assembly GCF_050871975.1. Lineage (NCBI taxonomy): Bacteria > Bacillati > Actinomycetota > Actinomycetes > Kineosporiales > Kineosporiaceae > Kineococcus > Kineococcus rugosus. The sequence goes on from NZ_JBJLSJ010000026.1 coordinate 51,598, forward strand.
TCGTCGTCGAGCACCTGCTGTACCCGGTCATCATGACCGCCATGTGCTGGATATGCACATAAGTCTTGCCGATGCCGGACATAAGCCGCAGCCGGATCCGGCCGACCGGGGCACGGGCGTCGAGGAGGGGGCCGACGGTGCGTATCGTCGCCGTCGATGCGCCACCCGACCGCCCGTGCGCGCCGAGGAAGCCGAGGAGACGACCCGTGGCCGACCACGCCCAGCTAGCCCGCCTCGACCTCAACCTCCTGGTCGCGCTCGACGCCCTGCTGACGGAGAAGAGCGTCACCCGCGCCGCCGAGCGCCTGGTGCTGAGCCAGCCCGCGCTGAGCGCCTCGCTGGGCCGGCTGCGCCACCACTTCGGCGACCAGATCCTCGCCCGCCGCGGGAACACCTACGAGCTGACGCCCTTCGCCGTCCGCCTCAGCGAGCACACCTCGACGGCCCTGGAGGCGGCCCGCCGGGTGTTCGAGAGCCAGGCGAACTGGTCCCCGGACGAGTCCACCCGCGAGTTCTCGGTCTACGGCTCCGACTACGGGTTCGTCACCGTCGGGCGGGTCGTGTCGCGGCTCGCCGCCGAGCGCGCCCCGGGGGTCCGGTTGCGCTTCATGCTGCACAACCCCTCCATCGTCGAGGACGCCGCGACGCGGCTGCGCTCGGTCGACGCCATGGTCATCCCGCACGGCCACCTGTCCGAGCTGCCGTTCCTCGACCTCTGGCGCGACGGGTGGGTCGCCATCGTCGCCGAGGAGCACACCCCGCCGGGCGGCGCGCTGACGATGGCCGACATCGAGCAGCGGCCGTGGGTGCTGACCTACCAGTCGGCCACGGCGTTCACCTCCGCCGCCCGGCAGGTCCAGCAGCTCGGCGTCGAACCGCGCATCGAGGTGGTCGTGGAGAGCTTCCTGGCCCTGGCGCACTTCGTGGCCGGCACGCGGCGCATCGGCCTGGTCCAGGAGTCGCTGGTCCCGGTGGTCTCGGCCGTGCCGGGGGTGCGCACGGCGACGCTGCCGTTCGACGCCACCCCCATCGTCAACGCCGTGTGGTGGCACCCGGTGCACGCCCGCGACCCCGAGCACGCCTGGCTGCGGGGGCTGTTCGAGGAGGCCGGGGCGATCGTCCACGAGACGGTGCGGGGCTGACCCGCGGACGACCGCACCGCGCTCAGACCGGCGCGCCCTGCCGCACCGCGGCCCGGATCAGGTCGTGCTGGCGGCGGACGAGCAGCAGCGGGTCCACCTCGCCGAGCTCGGCGAAGGCGTGCCCCTCCCACTCGCTCGACCAGTACCCGCGGTACCCGCCCTCGACGAACACCCGCACCAGTTCGGGGTAGTCGATGGCCGGCTCCTGCCCGGACTCGTCGATGTCGTAGAACTTGGCGTGCACGTGCAGGATCTGCGGCATGATGTCGGCCCACTCGCGGGGGTCGACGTGGCCGTGCATGTTGAAGGCCAGGTGCGCGAACGACCCCAGCCGGCCCGGGTCGAAGTCCCGCGACCGCAGGTACCCGATGAACTCCTCCTGGCGCTCGCGCATCGGGGCGTCGGTCGCCCAGACCTCCTGCAGGCGCGCCACGGCCCCGTCGTCCAACCCCGCCCGGCGCACGGCCCGCAGGAGGGTCGGCGACATCGCCCGCATCGTGGAGGAGAAGTCCGCCACGAAGCCCAGCAGCGGCGAGTCGAGTTCGTCGTAGGTCTCCCGGACCCGCAGGATCGGCTCGGAGTTCGGGCCCATCGGGGCGTGGATCTCGTAGGCCAGCCGGAGGTCCAGCTCCTCGGCCACCGGCAGCAGCCGCCGCAGCAGGGCCGGCTTGGCGCTCTGGATGCGCACCAGCGGGAAACCGAGCCGCTTCGCGCCGTGCAGCATGAGCTCGCTGAACTCGAACTCCTCGTCGGGGGTCATGTCGCGGTCGCGACGGCGGCCCATGTCGAGGTTCGCCCCGAACGAGCTGGCCGTGAACCCGTGCCGGTCGAACGCGGAGCGCCAGGAAGCGACGAACTCCTCGGAGACCACCGGGTACGTCGGCAGGACCTGCGAGGCGACGATCTCGATGCCCGGGCCGATGCCGAGCTCGGCGACGCGGTCCAGCAGGCCGTCGAAGTCGTACCAGCCCGCGCGGAACTCCGCGCTGGCCGAGTAGAGGGTCAGCCCGAGCCGGAACGGGTCGGAGTCCGCGGCCGGCGGTGGCGGCGGGACGTCGGAGACCGTCGCCGCGGCCGGGGCGTCCCGGTCGGTGACCGTCAGGGCGAAGGCCTGGCGCACGTGGTTGGGGACGTAGACCCCCGGGCCGCCGGCCTGGCCCGGGGCGATCTGCATGTACGGCAGCCGCAGTTCCCCGGCGACCTCGACCTCGTGCTGCTCCCCCGGCGCCACGGGGGTGTCGCGGCGGACGACGAGAGAGGGGTGGTCCTGCAGGAACCACAGCGTCCCGCTCTGCGCGGGCAGGTCGGCCAGGGCGTAGCGGGTACCGCCCAGGTCGAGGGTGAGGTCGTCCTGCGGCACCTCGGCGCCGTCGACGGTGACCCGCAGCGACGTCACGCTGGACAGCCACAGGCTGCGGTACCAGGGCAGGGTCAGCCGGAGCGCGAGGCCGTCGGGGTGCGGGCGCAGGCTGTCGCGGGCGATGAGCCCGTTGGGGGCGGTGGTCTCCTGGAAGGGCACGGGGTTCTCCGGTGGCTGGGAACGGCGCGGGTCAGAGCCGGTCGGCGATCTGGCGCATCAGGGAGTGCTGGCGGCGCACCTGCTCGATCGAGCGCCACGGGGTCCGCTCCCCCTCGTACTCGCTGGACAGGTACCCCGTGTAGCCGGCGTCGCGCAGCGCGCGCAGGACCGGTTCCCAGGGGATCTGCTGGTCGACGAGGTCGTCGTCGATGTCGTGGAACTTGGCCTGGATGAAGACGACGTGCTCGATGATCCGGGCGACGTCGGCGGGGTCGACGCCGATGCCGTCGAGGAAGGCGGGGCGCGTCTCGCGCGTCTCGCCCTCGCGCAGCGGGATCGGGCGGTCCTGGAAGATGCCGGTGTCGAGCAGGATGCCGAAGTGCTTGGTCCCGGTCCGCTCGATCAGCTCCACGTACCCGTCCACGACCTCGTGCCGGATGGGGGTCGGGGAGTGGATCTCGGGGCAGATCACGACGTCGAGCTCGGCGGCCAGCGGCAGCGAGCGCTCGACGACCTCGGTCCAGATCGGGTGCGGGACGAGGTCGCTCGTGACAACCCCGATCTTGGGCCGCACGAACCGGAACCCGAGGCGCTTGGCCAGCCGCAGGTCCCGCTGCAGCGCGGCGGCCCCCTCCTCGACCGTCATGTCCCGGCCGTCCGGTCCGCTGGAGTGCAGGCGGGTGTCGATCCAGGAACCGTAGTTCGTGGGTTCGAGGCCGTAGCGCTCCAGCAGGGTGAACCACTCGTCCACCCACGCCTGCGGCGGGTCGGGGTAGTTCGGGACGTGTCCCTCCCCCAGGATCTCGACGCCGGTGGCGCCGAGGTCGGCGATGGAGCGCAGGGCCGACTCCAGGTCCAGCGTGGTGCCGTAGTCGCCCATGAAGCTGTAGAGCGAGACGCCGTACGTGAACGGCGCCCCCACCGCTTCGGGGGACAGGGTGACGTGCTTGGTGACGACGTACCGGCTGGGCTGGTGCTCGGCCGGGATGTAGGACATCCGCAGGCGCAGGTCGATCGTCAGCTCGTGGACCCCGTCGGGCAGCCCGCCCGGCAGCGGCACGGTGATGACGGCGGCGTCCTCCAGCGGCCACCGCAGGCCGTCGCTCGCCCACAGCTCCTCGAGGGTGTACGTGCCGCCCTGCAGCGTCCAGCGCGGCACCTCGGGCGCGACGTCGACGAGGCCGGGGACGCGGACCCCGATGCCGTCGACGAGGGAGGCCGCCATGCCCCGGTAGGAGGGCATCCGGACGCGGAACTGGAACCCGGTGACCTCACCACCCTCGCGGACGTTGCGGAACCCGACGGACTGGATGAGGTCTCTCTCGAGAAGCATCGGTGCTCACTCCCTGGTGGTGGTCGGGACGGGTGAGCCGCAGACGACTCCGTCCCGGTCCTGAAACTACCAGCTCTCAGTCGGAATCCGACATAAGTCTTGTCGATGCGCGCATCCGCCGTCCCGATCCTCACGGCCGCCCCCGCCCGCCGGCCAGCAGCGACAGCTCGTGGGCGTGGGCCAGCAGTTCCCGCCCCAGCTCCGCCTGCCGCGGGCCCGCCAGCCGCGGCTCGATGCCGGTGACGCTCAGGGCCCAGGTCGCCCGCCCCGACGCCTCCACGACCGGCGCCCCGATCCCCCAGCTGCCCTCGACCAGCAGCCCGGGGTTCACCGCGAAACCCCGCCGGACCGTCTGGCGCAGGCGGCGGCGCACGTCCTCCTCGCCGTGCCCGGGGAACCGCGCCCCGAGGTCGGGGTGGCGCCGGAAGTAGTCCCCGACCTCCCCGTCCGGCGCGAACGCCAGGAACACCAGCCCCGCCGAGGCCACCCCCAGCGGCAGCCGGATGCCCTCGTGCAGGACGTACGAGCGCACCGGGAAACTGCCCTCCTCGGCGAGCAGGCACACCGACTCGTCCCCGCGGCGCACCGACAGGAACACGCTCTCGCCGGTGCGGGCGGCCAGCGACCGCGCCACCGGCCGGGCCGTCGCCACCACGTCGAAGCGGGCCGAGGCGGCGGTGCCGAAGATGAACAGCTCCGGGCCGGTGATCCAGTTCCCCGCCGCGTCCTGGTCCAGCAGCCCCTCGCGCCGCAACGCGCTCAGCAGCCGGTGGGCGGTGCTGCGCGTCAGGCCCGACGCCTCCACGACCGCCGCCGTGGGGACTCCCCCCGGTGTCGCGGCCACGATGCGCAGCAGCGCGGCGACCCGGCTGACGACCTGCGTCCCGGACGGGGTGTCCACCATGTGGTCAGTATCGCCCCGACTGCCCACATCGTGGGACGACGGGTGCGGGTCCGGGGCGCGGCCCTTCCGCCCCGGCCGGGCGCGGGCGCAGGCTGCGACGAGCACGACCGACCCAGGAGGAGCCCATGACCACGACCCCCCACCCGGCGGCGGACGCCCTCGGGGCGCGGCTGCGCGACGGCATGACCCTGGCCGTCGGCGGCTTCGGCCTGTGCGGCGTCCCCTACGACCTCGTCGAGGTGGTCCGCGACAGCGGGGTCCGCGGCCTCACGGTCGTCTCGAACAACCTCGGCGTCGACGGCCGGGGTCTGGGCCTGCTGCTGGAGAACGGGCAGATCGACCGCGTGCTCGCCTCCTACGTCGGGGAGAACAAGCTGTTCGCGCGCCGCTACCTCGACGGCGAGCTCGACGTCGAGTTCGTCCCGCAGGGCACCCTGGCCGAGCGGCTGCGGGCCGGCGGCGCCGGCATCCCCGCCTTCTACACCGCCACCGGCGTGGGCACCGTCGTCGCCGAGGGCAAGCCCACCGCCGAGTTCGACGGCCGCCGGTACGTCCTGGAGCGGGCGATCCGGGCCGACGTCGGCCTCGTCCACGCCCACCTGGCCGACCCGGCCGGGAACCTGCGGTACCGGCGCACCGCGCAGAACTTCAACCCGCTGGTGGCCGCGGCGTCCGCGTTCACCGTCGTGGAGGCCGAGACGGTGCGGGCCGAGCCCTTCGACCCCGACGACGTCGTGACGCCCGGCATCTTCGTCGACCTCGTCGTCCCCACCACCCGGCGCAGCGAGTTCGAGCAGCGCAACACCCGACCCCGACCGGACCTGCGACACGAGAGCGAAGCCCATGCCCTGGACGCGTGAGGAGATGGCCGCCGTGGCGGCCCTGGAACTGCACGACGGCGACCACGTGAACCTCGGGATCGGCATCCCGACCCTGGTCGCCAACCACCTCCCGCCCGGGGTGCGCGTCACCCTGCACAGCGAGAACGGCCTGCTGGGGACCGGCCCCTTCCCCTACGAGGGTGAGGAGGACGCCGACCTCATCAACGCCGGGAAGCAGACCGTGACGGCGCTCCCGGGGGCGTCGGTGTTCGACTCCGCGACGTCCTTCGCGATGATCCGCGGCGGCCACATCGCCGTCGCGGTCCTCGGGGCCCTGCAGGTCTCGGTCCACGGCGACCTCGCGAACTGGCAGGTGCCCGGGAAGATGGTCAAGGGCATGGGCGGCGCCATGGACCTCGTCGCCGGGACGCGCCGCGTCGTCGTGGTCATGGACCACACGGCCAAGGACGGTTCGGCCAAGGTCGTGCCGGAGTGCACGCTGCCGCTCACCGGCGCCGGGGTCGTGGACCGCGTCATCACCGACCGCGCCGTCCTCGACTGCGGCCCGGACGGCCTGACCCTGGTCCGCACCGCCCCCGGGGTGAGCGTCGAGGAGCTGCGCGCGGTCACCGCCCCGTTCACGGTCGGCGCCGGGGTCGCGGCGTGAGCGTCCTGCTCGGCTACGCCCGCACCCCCTTCGCCCGGTTCAACGGCGCGTTGGCGACCGTCCCGGCGACCGTCCTGGGCGGGTGCGCGATCACCGCGGCGTTGCAGCGCAGCGGGATCGGGCCGGCGGACGTCGACGCGGTGGTCGCCGGCCAGGTCCTGCAGGCCGGCGCGGGGCAGAACCCGGCCCGGCAGGCCGCCGTCGGGGCCGGCATCGGGCTGGACGTCCCGGCGACCACGGTGAACTCGGTGTGCCTGTCCGGGACGGAGGCGGTGGTCTGGGCCCACCGGCTCATCGGCAGCGGGGAGGCGTCGGTCGTCGTCGCGGTCGGCCAGGAGTCGATGTCCCTGGCCCCGCACGCCTGGGTCGGGGCCCGCGCCGGGCGCGCCTTCGGCCCCGCCACCCTCCTGGACACGGTGGAGCACGACGGCCTGACCGACGCCTTCGACCGGACCGCGATGGGCCTGGGCACCGACCTCGGGAACGAGCGGCTGGGCATCGGCCGCGCCGAGCAGGACGCCTGGGCCGAGCGCTCGCACCGCCTCGCCGCGGCCGCCGCCGACCTGCTCGCGCAGGAGGTCGTGCCCGTCGAGGTCCCCGGCCGCCGCGGGCCCACGACGGTCGCCCACGACGACGGCGTCCGCCCCGACACCACCGCGCAGCGGCTGGCCGCGCTGCGCCCGGCGTTCCGCCCCGACGGCACCGTCACCGCGGGCAACGCCTCCCAGATCACCGACGGCGCCGCCGCCGTCGTCCTGGTCAGCGAGGAGTTCCGCGCCGCGCGCGACCTGCCCGGCCTGGCCGACGTCGTCGGGCACGCCGTCGTCGCCGGACCCGACACCCTGCTGCACTCCCAGCCGGCCCGGGCCGTCGCCCGGGCGCTGGAGCGCGCCGGCCTCACCGTCGCCGACCTCGCCGCGCTGGAGGTCAACGAGGCGTTCGCCTCGGTCGTCGTGCAGTCCCTGCGCGACCTCGGCGTCGACCCCGAGGTCGTCAACCGGCACGGCGGCGCGATCGCCCTGGGCCACCCGATCGGTGCCTCCGGCACCCGCACCACCGGCCACCTGGCCCGCACCCTGGAACCCGGCCGGCTCGGCGCCGCGGCCATCTGCGGCGGCGGCGGTCAGGGCGCCGCGGTGCTGCTGCGGGGCCGCTGACCGGCCTCACCCCCGCAGTTCGCGCGAGAGGCCGGCGGCGGCGACCGACAGCGCGGCGACCAGCCGCGGCCGCTCCCGGCGCAGCGAGGCCACCACGAGGCCGAGGGCGGCGACGACCTGGCCGTCCGGTCCGCGCACCGGGACCGCGACCGAGGCGTTGGCGAGGTCCATCTCCCCGTGCGTGCTCGCGAACCCGTCCCGGCGGACCTGGGCGAGCTGACGGGCCAGCACCGCCGGGGACGTGATGCTGTACGCGGTGACGCGGGTCAGCTCGGCCAGGACCCGCTGCTGCACGTCGGCGGGGGCGTGGGCCAGCAGCACCTTCCCGACCCCCGTGGTGTGCAGCGGCAGCCGCGCCCCGACGCGGCTGACGACGGGGACGGCGTCGACGCCCGCGAGCCGGTCCAGGTACAGCACCCGGTCGCCGTCGCGCTCGGCCAGGTGGACCGTGGCGCGGGTCGCGGCCTGCAGGTCCTGCAGGAACGGCGCGGCGACGTCGCGCAGGTCCGTCTGCACGGGCGCCAGCAGGCCCAGGTCCCAGACCCGCCGGCCCACCACGTACTCCCCGCCGTCGCGACGTTCCAGGAAACCCGCGGCGACCAGGCGCCGCACGATCCGCAGCGCCGTCGGCGCCGGCAGGTCGCACCGCTGCGCCAGGTCCGCCAGCCGCAGCCGCCGGTGGTCGGGATCGAACGCCAGCAGCACCCGCACCGTGCGGTCGACCAGCGACGCCCCGGGGACCGAACCACCTGCCACCCGGTCAGCGTATTCCACTCAGTGGCACCTCCCGCTTCCGGAACCGGGGACGCCGCCGTAGGTTCGGCCCATGACGAGGACGTCGACACAGGTCGCCGTGGTCGGCGGCGGCCCGGCCGGGCTCATGGCCTCCCACCTGCTGCACCGCGCCGGCATCGAGACCGTGGTCCTGGACCACCGCGAGGTGCGCGAGATCGAGACCACCCACCGGGCCGGGATCCTCGAGCGCGACAGCGTGCGGCTGCTCACCGAGACCGGCGTGTACTCCCCCGGCGCCGAGCGGGTCCTCACCCACGGCGACCGCCACGGCGGCATCGACCTGCGCTTCGGCGGCCGCTCGCACCGCGTGGACTTCGAGCGCCTGGTCGGGGCGTCGGTGTGGCTCTACCCGCAGACCGAGGTGTTCTCCGACCTGCACCGCGCCCGCACCCGCGACGGCGGCGACCTGCGGTACGGCGTCCGCGACGTGCAGGTGCACGACGTGCTGGGCACCCCCCGGGTGACGTTCACCGGCGCCGACGGTTCCCCGCACGAGGTGACCGCCGAACTGGTCGTCGGCGCCGACGGTTCCCGCAGCGCCTGCCGCGACCTGGTCGAACCCCGCACCCGCTCCTCCCGCGAGTACCCGTTCGCCTGGTTCGGCATCCTCTGCGAGGCCCCCAAGAGCGCCCCCGAACTCGTCTACACGCGTTCCGACCGGGGTTTCGCGCTCATCAGCCAGCGCACGGAGTCGGTGCAGCGCATGTACTTCCAGTGCGACCCGGGTGAGGACCCGGGCGCCTGGTCCGACGCCCGGATCTGGGACGAGCTGCAGACCCGACTGGCCGGGGAGGACGGTTTCTCCCTCGTCGAGGGGCCCGTCATCGACCGGTCCGTCCTGCCCTTCCGCAGCTTCGTGCAGACCCCGGTGCGCCACGGGAACCTGCTGCTGGCCGGCGACGCCGCGCACACCGTCCCCCCGACCGGCGCCAAGGGGCTGAACCTGGCGCTGGCCGACGTCCGCGTCCTGGCCGAGGTCGTCGAGCGCGCGCTGGGGAAGAAGGACCCGGACCTGCTCGACGAGTACGCCGACCGCGCGCTGGCCCGGGTGTGGAAGGCCCAGCACTTCTCCTACTGGATGACGACGATGCTGCACCGCTCCGCCAGCGACACCGACTTCGACGAGGCGCGCCAGCTCGGCGAGCTGAACTCCCTGGTCTCCTCCGAGGCCGGTTCCACCTACCTGGCCGAGGGGTACACGGGATGGCCCGCGCGATGAACGAGACCGTGGACGAGACGCGACACCCCGTCACGGGGCTGGAGCGCCAGGAGGCCCTGTCCGCGGAGATGGCGGACCTGCGCGAGAAGTGGGCCGCCGGCGGCGAGGCGGAGTTCCAGCCGCGACGCGACTACCCGCCCTACCGGTCCACCCTGCTGCGCCACCCCACCAAGGAACCGCAGCAGGTCGACCCCGAGGGCGTGGAGCTGTGGGCCCCCTGCTTCGGGCACCGCGACGTCGACCCGCTCGAGGCCGACCTCACCATCGCGCGCGGCGGGGTACCGCAGGGCGAGCGGATGGTCGTCGCCGGCCGCGTCGTCGACGGCGAGGGGCGCCCGGTGCGCCACCAGCTCGTCGAGATCTGGCAGGCCAACGCCGGCGGGCGGTACGTCCACCAGCGCGACCAGCACCCCGCCCCCCTGGACCCGTTCTTCACCGGGATGGGGCGCTGCCTCACCGACGCCGACGGGAACTACCGGTTCACGACCGTCAAACCCGGGCCGTACCCGTGGCGCAACCACCACAACGCCTGGCGCCCGGCGCACATCCACTTCTCGCTGTTCGGCACCGAGTTCACCCAGCGGCTGGTGACCCAGATGTACTTCCCCGGGGACCCCCTGTTCGCGCTGGACCCCATCTACCAGTCGATCGTCGACGAGGACGCCCGCGCGCGCCTGGTCGCGACCTACGACCACGACCTCACGACCCACGAGTGGGCGACCGGGTACCGCTGGGACGTCGTCCTGACCGGCACGCACCGCACCCCGACCGAGGCCGACACCGAGGGGGACGCGTGAGCACCGGGACGAGCACCGGGCTGCACCTGCCGCCGACGCCGGGTCAGACCGTCGGCCCGTTCTTCCACTACGCCCTGCCGTACGGCGGGGACGCCGACCTCGTGCCGGTGGGGGCGCCGGGCGCGGTGCGCCTGCACGGCAGCGTGTTCGACGGCGCCGGCGTCGCGGTGCGGGACGCGCTGCTGGAGGTGTGGCAGGCCGACCCGCAGGGCCGGGTGGTGCGCCGGCCGGGGTCGCTGCGCCGCGACGGCTGGACGTTCACCGGGTTCGGGCGCTGCGCGACCGACGGCGCCGGGCGCTACTCGTTCACGACGCTGCGGCCGGGGCCCGTCGCGGGCGGGTTGCCGTTCTTCGCGCTCACGGTGTTCGCGCGGGGGCTGACCCACCGGCTCACGACCCGCGCGTACCTGCCGCCGGCCGACGGCGCGACCGACGCGCTGCTCACCGCGGCCGGGCCCCGCGCGCGGACGCTGGTGTGCGCCGAGGAGGAGGGGTTCCGGTTCGACGTGCACCTGCAGGGGCCGGACGAGACGGTCTTCCTCGTGACCCCCGGCGAGGGCGCCCCGTGACGCTGTTCCGGCCCGGTGACGCCCGCGCCGGGGACCTGTTCACCGACCGCGCCCTCGTCGCGGCGATGGTGGCCGTGGAGTCGGCGTGGGTCGGCGTGGACCTGGAGGTCCCCGGCGACGTGGACGTCGCCGGCCTGGACCCCGAACCCGGCGGGAACCCCGTCATCCCCCTGGTGGGGCTGTTGCGGGCGCGGTACCCCGACCTCGACGTCCACACCGGCCTGACCAGCCAGGACGTCCTGGACACGGCCCTGGTGCTGATGCTGCGCGACGCGGTCGGCGCGGTGCGGGGCCACCTGGGTTCGGCCCTGGACGCCCTGGAGGCCCGGCGCGCCGAGTCCGGCGCCCTGGAGGCCGTGGGGCGCACCCTGACGCAGTGGGCGCTGCCGGTGACCCTGGACCACCGCTTCTCGGCGTGGGGCCGCGGGCTGGCCGAGGCCGGGCGCGACCTGGCGGCCCTGACGTTCCCGGTGCAGGCCGGGGGCCCGGTCGGCACCGGCCGGTTCGGCGGGCGGCTGGCCGGGCGGCTGGGGCTGGCCGACGTCCCGGCGTGGCACACCAACCGGCGGCCGGTCACCCGGGCCGCGGACGCGCTGGTGTCGGTCACCGACGCCTGCGGGCACGTCGCGCGGGACGTCGCGACGCTGTCCCGGCCGGAGGTCGGGGAACTGTCCGAGGGCACCGGCGGCGGGTCGTCGTCGATGCCGCACAAGGCGAACCCGGTGCTGTCGGTGCTGGTGCGCTCGACCGCGCTGGTCGCCCCGCAGCTGGCGGCGACGCTGCACCTGGCCGCGGCCGACCAGGGCGACGAGCGCGCCGACGGCGCCTGGCACGCCGAGTGGGACACGCTGCGGCTGCTGGCGCGGCGGACCGCGACCGCCGCCGCGCAGACCGCGGACCTGCTCGCGGGGCTGCGGGTGCACCCCGACCGGGTCGCGGCGAACCTCGCCGCGGCGCGGGCGGCCCGGGGGGCGGACTCGTGACGACGCTCGTGCTCGGCCCCTCCCTGGGGACCACCGCCGCCACCTGCTGGGGGCCGGTCGTGGCCCGCCTCGGCGGGGAGTTCGACGTCGTCGCGTGGGAGCTGCCCGGCCACGGCGGCGACCGGCGCCCCGTGCCGGAGCCCCTCGACATCGCCGACCTCGCCGAGCGGGTGCTCACCGCGGTCGAGGGGCCGTTCCTGTACGCCGGGGACTCCGTCGGGGGCCAGGTCGGGCTGGAACTGCTGCTGCGGGCCCCCGACCGGGTGCTGGGTGCGGTGCTGTGCTGCACCGGCGCCCGGATCGGCACCCCGGCCTCGTGGGCCGAGCGCGCCGAGCAGGTCCGCGCCTCCGGCACGGCCTCCCTGGTGGTGCCCACCGCCGGGCGCTGGTTCGCGCCCGGTTTCCTCGAACGGCACCCCGACGTCGGGTCCGCGCTGCTGCACGCGCTGCGGGACACCTCCACCGACGGGTACGTCGCGGTGTGCGGGGCGCTGGCCCGGTACGACGCGCGCGAGCGCCTGGGCGCGATCACCGCGCCCGTGGTCGCCGTCGCCGGCGCCCACGACGGCGTGTGCCCGCCGGGGGCGCTGCGCCGCATCGCCGAGGGCGTGCAGGACGGCCGGCTCGTCGTGCTCGACGACGTCGCCCACCAGGCCCCGGCCGAGGCGCCCGACGAGGTCGCCCGGATCATCCGTGAACTCGCGAAGGGGATCTCATGAGCAGGTACGACGAGGGGATGGCCGTCCGGCGGGAGGTCCTGGGTGACGCGCACGTCGACCGCGCCGTGGCGGCCACCACGGACTTCACCCGCGACTTCCAGCGGTACATCACCGAGAACGCGTGGGGCGCGGTGTGGACGCGCCCCGGCCTGGACCGCCGGACCCGCTCGCTCATCACGCTGACCGCGCTGACCGCGCGCGGGCACCACGAGGAGCTGGCGATGCACGTGCGCGCGGCGCTGCGCAACGGCGTCACCGAGGAGGAGATCTCCGAGACGCTGCTGCAGGCGGCCGTCTACTGCGGGGTCCCCGACGCCAACACCGCGTTCCGCGTCGCCGGGCAGGTCCTGGCCGACGTCCGGGCGGAGGCCGCCGGTGCGTGACGCGTTCGTCTACGCCTTCGCGCGGACCCCGTTCGGCCGGTTCGGCGGCGCGCTGGCCGAGGTGCGCCCGGACGACCTCGCCGCGCACGCGCTGACCGCCCTCCTGGGCCGCGCGCCCGGGCTCGACCCCGCCCGCGTCGACGACGTGTTCTGGGGGTGCGCCAACCAGGCCGGGGAGGACAACCGCGACGTGGGCCGCATGGCCGTGCTGCTCGCCGGCCTGCCGACCTCCGTCCCGGCGGTGACCGTGAACCGGCTGTGCGGTTCGTCCCTGGACGCGGCGGTGCAGGGTTCACGCGCCGTGGAGTCCGGCGACGCCGACGTCGTGGTGGTCGGCGGGGTGGAGTCGATGACCCGCGCGCCGTGGGTGCTGCCGAAACCGTCGCGGGCGTTCCCCGCCGGGGACGTCACCGCCGTCTCCACCACCCTGGGCTGGCGGCTGGTCAACGAGCGCATGCCCCGCGAGTGGACGGTCTCCCTCGGGGAGGCGAACGAGCAGCTCGGCGAGCGGTTCGCGGTCCCGCGGTCCCGCCAGGACGAGTTCGCGGCCCGCTCGCACGTCCTCGCCGACCGGGCGTGGCGCGAGGGTTTCTACGACGGCTGGGTCGTGCCCGTGCCCGGCACCGGTCTCGCACGGGACGAGGGCATCCGGCCCGGCGCGACGACCGGGACGCTGGCGGGGCTGGAACCGGTGTTCCGGCCCGAGGGCACCATCACCGCCGGGAACGCCTCCCCGCTCAACGACGGCGCGTCCGCGGTGCTGCTGGGCGCCGCCGGGGCCGTCCCCGGCCTGGACCCCCTGGCCCGCGTCGCCGGGCGCGGGGTGCACGCCACCGACCCGCGGGAGTTCGGGTTCGCGCCGGTGGAGGCGGCGAACCGGGCGCTGGCCCGCGCCGGCATCGGCTGGTCCGAGGTCGCGCACGTCGAGCTGAACGAGGCGTTCGCGGTGCAGTCGCTGGCCTGCGTGGACGCCTGGTCGGAGCTGGGCCTGAAGGACCCGGAGGTGGTCAACGCCCGCGGTGGGGCCATCGCGCTGGGGCACCCGCTGGGCGCCTCCGGCGGCCGCGTCCTGGCCACGCTGGCCGAGCGGCTGCGGGTCTCCGGGGACCGCTGGGGCGTCGGCGCGATCTGCATCGGGGTCGGTCAGGGGCTGGCCGTGGTCCTGGAGAACGTCGCGTGAGCCGCACCAGCTTCCACTCCGGGCCCACCGGCGCCGACGAGGCCGTCGCCGACGTCGCGGACGGCTCGACGGTGCTCGTCGGCGGTTTCGGGATGGCGGGGATGCCGGTGGACCTCATCGACGCGCTGATCCGCCAGGGCGCCACCGGCCTGACCGTCGTGTCGAACAACGCCGGCAACGGCGACACCGGCCTGGCCGCGCTGCTCGCGCGGGGCCGGGTCCGCAAGGTCGTGTGCTCCTTCCCCCGGCAGTCCGACTCGTGGGTGTTCGACGAGCTGTACCGCAGCGGGCGCGTCGAGCTCGAACTCGTCCCGCAGGGCACCCTCGCCGAGCGGATGCGCGCGGCCGGGGCCGGCATCGGCGCGTTCTTCTGCCCCACCGGGGCCGGCACCCCGCTGGCCGAGGGGAAGGAGACCCGCGAGATCGACGGCCGCACCCACGTCCTGGAGTTCCCGCTGCGCGGGGACGTGGCGCTCATCGCCGCCCACCGCGCCGACGGCCTGGGGAACCTCGTGTACCGCAAGACGGCCCGCAACTTCGCGCCCGTGATGGCGACCGCCGCCACGACCACGGTCGTGCAGGTGCCGGCCGTCGTGCCCACCGGCGGGCTCGACCCTGAGGCCGTCGTGACCCCCGGCATCCACGTCGACCGGGTGGTGACCGCGTGAGCGTCCCCGGCAGCGGCGCACCGCTGACCAGGGTCCAGGTGGCCGCGCGGGTCGCGGCCGACATCGCCCCCGGTTCCTTCGTGAACCTCGGCATCGGCCTGCCGACGGCGGTGGCCGACCACCTCCCCGGCGACCAGGGCATCGTCCTGCACACCGAGAACGGGATGCTGAACATGGGCCCGTCCCCGGCGGCCGGGGCGGAGGACCCGGACCTGATCAACGCGGGCAAGCAGCCCGTCACGGAACTGGCGGGGGCGTCGTACTTCGACAGCGCGCAGTCGTTCGCGATGATGCGCGGCGGTCACCTCGACGTGTGCGTGCTCGGCGCGTTCCAGGTCTCCGTCGACGGCGACCTCGCCAACTGGCACACCGGGTCCCCGGACGCGATCCCCGCGGTCGGCGGGGCGATGGACCTCGCGATCGGCGCGAAGCAGGTGTTCGTGGTGATGTCGCTGCTCACCCGGGACGGGACGCCGAAGCTCGTGCGGGAGTGCGGCTACCCGCTCACCGGCCGCGGGTGCGTCGACCGCGTCTACACCGAGCTGGCGGTGTTCGACCTGCGCGGGGGCCGGGCCGTGGTGCGCGAGACGCACGGGACGACGGTCGAGGAGCTGGAACGCTCGCTGGGCCTGCCCCTGCGCTGACCCGCCGGGGAGCCCGCGGGAGGACCCGGCGGGAACGACGAGAACCCGGTGCGGGCCCCGTCCAGGGGCCCGCACCGGGTTCTCGGCCGTGCGAGGGGTGCGGCCTCAGAGGCGGAAGGCACCCACCGCGGCCTGGAGCTCGCGCGCCACGCCCGACACCTCGTCGGCGGCGGCCTGCGTGGCCCCGGCGTCGGCGGTGGTGCGGGAGGCGGCCGAGGCGATCCCGGAGATGTTGTTCGTGATCTCCTGCGACCCGTTGGAGACCTCGGTGACGTTGCGGACCATCTCGCTGGTCGTGGCCGACTGCTCCTCCACCGCCGCGGCGATGGTGGCCTGCAGCCCGTCGATGCGGGCGATGACCTCGGTGATCTCGCTGATCGCGGCGGCCGCCGACGCGGCGTCGGCCTGGGTCGCGTTGACCCGGCCCACGATCTCCTCGGTGGCGCGGGCGGTCTGCTGGGCCAGTTCCTTCACCTCACCGGCCACGACGGCGAAGCCCTTGCCCATCTCCCCGGCCCGGGCGGCCTCGATGGTCGCGTTCAGGGCCAGCAGGTTGGTCTGCTCGGCGATGGAGGTGATGAGCTTGACGACGTCGCCGATCTCGCGGGAGGAGACCGACAGCCGCTCGATGGTGTTGCGGGCGTCCTCGGCGGAGGCGACCGCGGCGGAGGCGACCTGGGAGGCGTCGGCGGTGGAGGCGGCGATCTCGCGGATCGCGGCCGACATCTCGTCACCGGCGGCGGCGACGGTCGAGACGTTGGTGGCGATGTCCCCCGAGGCCAGCAGCACGACGTCGGCCTGCGCGGAGGACTCCGACGCGCCCGCCGACAGGCGCCCGGCGACCGCGCCGAGGCTGCCGGAGGCGCCCTGCAGGGCCTGCACGCTGTGGCCGATGGTCCGGATGGTGCCGGAGACCTGGTCGAGGGCGGTGTTCAGCGCCTGCGCGGTCTGCCCGACCTCGTCGCGCCCGGAGATCTCCACGCGCTCGTCGAGGCGGCCCTCGGCGAGGGCCTCGGCCACGCGGCGGGTGCGGTTCAGCGGGCCGGCGATGGAGCGGGAGATGACGACCGTCAGCGCGCCGGCGGCGGCCAGCGCGGCCAGGGTGACGGCGATGACGAGCAGGCGCGCGGTGCGGTGGGCGGCGGCCCCCGCGGCGGCGTCGGCGGCCGCGGCGGCGGTGAAGGTGTCCTGGACGGCCTGCAGGTCGTCGTTGGTGGTGGACTCGCCGATGCCGCCGTCGGAGACGGCGATGCTGGCGTCGTTGCGGGTGGCCATGAGCTTCGCCTGGTCGCCGCTCATCGCCAGCGCCATGAGGACGTCGGTGCCCGCGGTGTACTGGTCGAGCGCGGAGTCGACGGCGTCGAGCTGCTCGGCGGGCACGGCGGGGCCGGCGTCGCGGAACTCCTGCCAGGTGGACCGCACGTCGGCCAGGGTCTTCCGGAAGGTCGCCTCGGCCTCGGCGGAGGGCACCAGCGCCGTGGCGAACAGGTCCTTGGTGGCGCGCTGGTACTGGGTGCGCACGTGGCCGAGGGTCTGCTGACCGGTGACGTACTCCGCGCTGACGGTCTCCAGCCGCTCCTGCGCCTTCGAGAGCTGCACCAGGCCCAGGGCGGCGACGGTGAGCAGCAGCACGCACAGGACGCCGAAGCTGCTGATGATCTTGGTGCTGACCTTCAGGTCGAGCAGGGACCGCGGCACGTCGTCTCCAGGGGGCTCCGATGCGCCGGGGCGCACGAGGTGGGTGCACTCGAACGGGTGCACCCAGCAGGCATCGGCTGCGCGGGCGCCGGGGTTGAGCGGGCAGCGCCACCACCCGGCCGCCGACCCGGCGCCGGAGGGATTGCGGGGGCCGCCCGGGAGGGCCATCGTGGGGACCGGTCGAGCCGAGGCCGTCGATCGCGCGAGAGCGGAGTCGCCGTGCCCGACCACCCCGCGTCCCGGCCCACCGGCCCGGACCCCCTCACCGACGCCCTCGTGCAGCACCTGCACGAGCAGCTGACCCAGTACCCTGAGGGCGACGTCGCCCTGCCCGAACGGGACGGCGAGTTCGCCTCGTGGCTCACGGGGCGGCTCGAACCGGGCCGGCTGCACGTCGGGGTGTGCGCGCGGGAGGCGCTGGCCGGGCCCCTCGCGCACGCCGTCGAGGCCGTCGAGGACGCGGCCGGGGTCCTGGTCGTGTGCGACGTCACCGACGACCCTGCCCGCGGCGACGTGGACCTGCCCGACCGCGTCGACCGCATCGAGGTGCGCCGGAGCTCGCAGATCGCCGGCGCGGTCGTGGAGGCCCTGGCCGGGGACGTCCCCCTCGTCGTGGACGTCCGCCTGAGCCGGAGCGAGGGCGCCGCCCTGCTCGCCGCCACCCCCGGGAGCGGGAGCCGGTGAAGACCGCCGCGGCCCGGACGTGGGTCCCCGACGACGGCGGGTCGCGCCTGCCGGCCGGGGAGGCGCACGCGTGGCAGCCGGGGCAGAACTCCACCGCGTGCGGGGTCCCGCTGCGGCGGGCGGGCCTGGCCCGGTTCCCGCACGTCGACTTCACCGACCTCGACCCCCTCACCGGGGGCAGCGGGGACCGCGTGGCGTGGATCTGCCCGCGCTGCCAGGCCGCGGCGGGCGGCCCGACCCGGGGACGGCGGTGGGTGCGGAACGACCCGCGCCCGTGAGGCCCGCCGCGCGGGGCGTCAGAAGTGCGCAGTCTCGCCGCGCTCCACGACGCGCACCAGCGGGCTGAGGCCGCGCCGCTCCACCTCGGCCCGGAAGTCGGCCAGCGGGGACCGGAACACGCCGTAGTCGTCGTGGTGGACCGGGACCGCCCGCACCGGGTCGACCAGTTCGAGCACGTCGGCGCCGGCGACCGCGTCCAGGGTCACCAGCAGCCCGCCCCGCAGCCCGCCCGGCACCCGCGTCCCGCCCAGGTGCAGCACGGCGACGTCGACGTCGGGGTACCGCACAGGGATCTCCCGCAGCTCCGGCACGTCCATCGTGTCGCCCGAGACCCAGACCCGGCGCTCGACGGGCCCGGCGACGGGCCCGAACTCCAGCACGCTGCCCATGACGGGCGGCAGCAGCGCCTGCACCGGCCCGCGGGCGTGCCGGGCCGGGGTCGCGGTGACGCGCACCTGGTCGGGGCCGGCGGTGAGCGTGGTCGACTCCCACGTCGCCAGCCCCTGCACGGCGTGGAACCCGTGGCGGCCGGTCAGCCGCCGCCGGGCGTGCGGGGTCGTCAGGATCGGCACGGCCGGGTCCAGCCCGCGCCGGGCCACCCGGTCGAAGTGGTCGCCGTGCAGGTGCGAGAGCACGACGCCGGACAGCGGGGGCAGGTCGCCCACGGACAGGGCCGGTTCGGTCAGGCGGCGCGACACCATCCCCTTGCCCAGGTAGGCGAACTGCCCCCGGTGCAGGAAGTTCGGGTCGGTGAGCAGCGTCAGCTCGCCCCAGCGCAGCAGGACGGTGGCGGTCCCGATGAAGGTCAGCGACAGGCGACGGTCCATGTCGTCCCCCTACCCGGTGCGCGGCGCGGGACACCCCCGGCCGCCGGGCGGGTCGCGGTTCGGGTCGCGGGGAGGGTGCCCCCGGGGCAGGGTCGGCGGCGTGCGCCGACCCGCGCGACACCGGATCGTCGAGGAGGAACCGTGTACCTGCACGTGCAGAAGCTCATCCACGAGATCGCCGAGGACGAGCCGGACCCCGCGGCGGCCAACGCCCTGCAGGAGGGGCTCGGGGGCCAGTTCGGCGAGATGCGGACGATGATGCAGTACCTGTTCCAGTCGATGAACTTCCGCGGGCCGCAGGCCAAGCCCTACAAGGACCTGTTGCAGGGCATCGGCACGGAGGAGATCAGCCACGTCGAGCTGATCGGGACGACGATCGCCCGCCTGCTGGACGGCTCGCCGCGCTACCAGGGCAAGGACACCGACCCGCTGGACACCCCGGGCGCGGGCGGGGCGACGCCGCTGGCGAACGCCCTGACCGAGAGCAACATCCACCACTACCTCGTCGGCGCCCAGGGCGCGCTGCCGGTCGACTCGGCCGGCAACCCGTGGAGCGGCAGCTACGTCTACAACTCCGGCAACCTCGTCCTGGACCTGCTCTACAACCTGATGCTGGAGTCCACGGGCCGGTTGCAGAAGTGCCGGATCTACGAGATGTCGTCGAACAAGACGCTGCGCTCGACGGTCTCCTACCTCATCGTGCGCGACCAGGCCCACGAGAACGGGTACGCGAAGGCGCTGGAGACGCTCGGCGTGGACTGGAAGAAGCTGCTGCCGATCCCGAAGACCAACGCGGAGCGCTTCCCCGAGGTCAAGCAGATGGTCGACCTGGGCTGGCAGTCCAAGCAGTACACCTTCGACCTCACCGGCGCCTCGGAGGCGGCGAAGATCTACCGGGGGGCGTCGCCGTCGAAGGACGGCACCGACCTGGACGGGACCGAGCAGGCCCCCGAGGGCGCCCCGCTGACGATCGCGCAGGAGCGGTACGAGGAGTTCGCCCCCGGCCTGGACCCCGAGCTGATCGAGCTCATCCAGGCCACGGCCGACCTGGAGATGGCCGAGCCGGTCATGACGTACGGGCCGCTGAACGGCGGCTGATCACCGCACCGGGGGGGGGGGGGGGGGGGGGGGGGGGGGGGGGGGGGGGGGGGGGGGGGGGGGGGGGGGGGGGGGGGGGGGGGGGGGGGGGGGGGGTGTCTCGAC
>NZ_JBJLSJ010000027.1:0-71718 GCF_050871975.1 Kineococcus rugosus
GCCCCGCCGCCCCCCCCCCCCCCCGCCCCCCCCCCCCCCCCCCCCCCCCCCCCCCCCCCCCCCCCCCCCCCCCCCCCCCCCCCCCCCCCCCCCCCCCGGGAACCTCAGCGCGAGGTCAGTGGGACAGGGCCAGGTAGGCCAGCAGGTCGTGGCGGGTGATGACGCCGACGGGCTTGCCGTCCTCGACGACCACGGCCGCGTCGGCGGCGGTGAACACCTCCCGCGCGTCGGCGACGGACTGCCCCGACCCGACCAGCGGCAGCGGCGCGCCCATGTGCGCGCTGACGGCGTCCGACATCTTCGCCCGGCCCGTGAACAGCGCGTCCAGGACCTCCCGCTCGTTGACGGACCCGGCGATCTCCCCGGCCATGACCGGCGGCTCGGCCCCCACGACGGGCAGCTGCGAGACGCCGTACTCCCGCATGATCTCGATGACGTCGTGCACGGTCTCCGTCGGGTGCGTGTGCACCAGCGCGGGCAGCCCGGCGCTCTTGTGGCGCAGCACGTCCCCGACGGTACCGCCCTCCTCGGAGTCCAGGAACCCGTAGGAGGCCATCCAGTCGTCGTTGAAGATCTTGCCGAGGTACCCGCGGCCCCCGTCGGGCAGCAGCACCACCACGACGTCGTCCGGGCCGAGGCCCTCCGCCGCCCGCAGGGCCGCCACGACGGCCATCCCGCAGGACCCGCCGACGAGCAGGCCCTCCTCGCGGGCCAGGCGCCGCGTCATCTGGAAGGAGTCGGCGTCGGAGACGGCGATGATCTCGTCCGGGACCGACGGGTCGTACGCGCTGGGCCAGAAGTCCTCGCCCACGCCCTCGACGAGGTACGGGCGGCCGGTGCCGCCGGAGTACACCGAACCCTCGGGGTCGGCGCCGATGACGCGGACCGGGCCCTGCTCCTTGAGGTAGCGGCCCGTGCCGGTGATGGTCCCGCCGGTGCCCACACCGGTGACGAAGTGCGTGACGCGGCCCTCGGTGTCGGCCCAGATCTCCGGGCCGGTGGTCTCGTAGTGGCTGCGCGGGCCGTGGACGTTGGCGTACTGGTTCGGCTTCCAGGCGCCCTCGATCTCGCGGACCAGGCGGTCGGAGACGGAGTAGTACGACTGCGGGTCCTCCGGCGGCACCGCCGTCGGGCACACGACGACCTCCGCGCCGTAGGCCTTGAGGACGTTGCGCTTGTCCACCCCGACCTTGTCCGGGCACACGAACACGCAGCGGTAGCCGCGCTGCTGGGCGACCAGCGCCAGGCCGACGCCGGTGTTGCCGCTGGTGGGCTCGACGATCGTCCCGCCCGGCTTCAGGGCCCCCTCGGCCTCGGCGGCCTCGATCATGCGGGTGGCGATGCGGTCCTTCACGGAGCCGCCCGGGTTGAGGTACTCGACCTTCGCGAGCACCGTGCAGGCCAGGCCCTCGGTCACGCGGTTGAGCTTGACCAGCGGGGTCCCGCCCACGAGGTCGACGACGGTCTCGGCGTAGCGCATGGGCCCATCATCGCCCACCGGCCGCGGGGGTCCGCACGTGCCGCGCGCCGTCACAGGGCCCGGCGCACGGCCACCAGCACCTCCTGCGCCGCGGCCAGCGCCGCCGCGCCGCCGAAGCGCGCGACGTCGGCGCCGACGACCGCGAGCTGGTCCCCCAGGCCGTGGGTGCCCACCCGCGGCAGCTCCCGCCGGGGTTCGCCCTCGGCGTCGGCGGCCAGGTCGGCCAGCGCCTGCGCCGCGGCGCGCACGGCGTCGGCCGGGCTCGGGGCCCCCTCGACCGACCGCTCCAGGCGCGACAGCGGCAGCCCGCGGACCCGGTCGGCCTGCAGGCCCAGGGAACGACGGAGCTCGGCGCGCTGAGGTTCCAGCGCGCCGAGCTCGGGGTCGGTCTCGTGCGGCGTCGGGTCGTTCACGCCCGACAGTCGATCACACGCGTCAGTCGCTGCTGCCGCGCAGGATCGCGATGAGGCGCAGGACCTCCAGGTACAGCCAGACCAGCGTCACCATCAGGCCGAAGCCGGCGCGCCAGGACTCCTTGACCGGCAGGCCGTTGCGGACGCCCTGCTCGATGTAGTCGAAGTCGAGGACGAGGAACAGCGAGGCCAGCACGACGCCGAAGGCGCTGACGAGGATCGCCAGCGGCCCACCGCCGGAGTAGACGCTCGCACCCGTGAAGGCCCACAGGCCGAGGTTGACCAGCCCGAAGACCAGGTACCCCGCACCCGCGATGAGCAGGATCTTCGTGAAGCGCGGGCTGTTGCGGACGACGCCCGTCTTGTAGGCGACCAGCATCCCGGCGAACGCCGCCAGCGTGCCGAGCACGGCCTGGCCGATGATGCCGTCGTACAGCGAGGCGTAGACCGCCGAGATGCCGCCGACGAACAGGCCCTCCAGGGCCGCGTAGGCGAACATCACGCCCGGGCGGACCGTGCGGGACACCTGCGCCCAGATGCCGAGGACCATCGCGACCAGGGCCGCGCCGATGATCGGCAGGAAGCTCAGCGTCCCGCCGCGGACCCCGAAGTAGCCGGCGGCCGCGCCGACGAGCAGGACGGCGAACAGCGACGCCGTCCGCAGGACGACGTCGTCGAGGGTCATCCGGCGCGACTGCGCCGGGGTGGCGGACGGCTTCTGGTACCAGTCCTCGAGCGTGCGGGCCGAGGCGTCCGCGGGCTGGCGCTGGGCCGAGCTGGGCGCGTCGAACGTCGCGTAGCCGTTCCGCTTCCACTCGTTGCTGCGCGCGAAGACCGGGTTCTTGCTCTCCATGGCTCCCCTCCGGAGCTGATGATCCTTGTGGGGTGCAACGACCCGCGGGGCCGCGCCGTTCCCGGCCTCGATCACGGAGTCATCACGATGGGTACCCGGGACGGGGATCGAACCCGCACGCCGCGAACGGCCCGGGGGTTTAAGCCCCGTGCGCCTACCAGTTACGCCACCCGGGCCTGCGCGGGCCCATCTTGTCAGGAGCGCGCGGCGCGCTCGAACTCGGTGAACGGGTGCGACGACGCGCCCGGCGAGACGGCCTCGCGGGGGAACAGCGCCGCCTGCACCCACCCCAGCAGCACGCCCGCCTTGCGGCTGCCGGTGGGGACCGCGGACAGGTGGTGCAGCCGGTGCAGCAACCAGGCCGGGTAGCCGTGCAGCCGCAGGCCGCGGACCTGCGCCACGCCCTGGTGCAGCCCCAGCGAGGCGACGGACCCCACGTGGGCGTGCCGGTACTCCCGCGCCGGGCGCCCGCGCAGCCCGGCCAGGAGGTTGTCGGCCAGCCGCCGCGCCTGCCGCACGGCGTGCTGGGCGTTGGGGGCGCAGAACGCGCCGGGCGCCGTGACGTCGGGGACCGCGCAGCAGTCCCCCGCCCCCCAGGCGCCCTCGACGCCCACGACCCGCAGGTCGGTGCCCACCCGCAGCCGGGACCGGTCGTCCAGCGGCAGGTCCGTGGCCCGCAGGACCGGGTGCGCCTTCACCCCGGCGGTCCACACGATCGTGCCCGCCTCGAACGCGCGGCCGTCGGACAGCTCGACCCGGCCGCCCGCGCAGGACGTCGGGGTGGTGCCGAGCGCGATCTCGACGCCCCGCGCCCGCAGGGCCTGCGCGGCGTACCGGCTGAGCTGCTCGCCGACCTCGGGCAGGAGGCGGTCGCCGGCCTCCACCAGGACGAACCGCAGGTCCGCGACCCGCAGCCCGGGGTGCAGCCGCACCGCGTACCGGGCCACGTCCTCGAGCTCGCCGATCGCCTCGATCCCGGCGTAGCCGCCGCCGACGAACACGAACGTCAGCGCCCGGGCCCGCCGGGCGGGGTCGGCCGAGACCTCGGCCAGGTCGAGCTGGGCCAGGACGTGCCCGCGCAGGTGCACGGCCTCCTCGACCGTCTTGAACCCGGTGGCGTGCTCGGCGAGGCCGGGCACCGGCGGCGTCCGGGCCACCGACCCCGGGGCCACGACCACCACGTCGTAGGTCAGGTCGCGCTCGGCCCCGTCGGCGGTCCGGACCCGCGCGCGCCGGCCGGCGTGGTCGAGGGCGACGACCTCCCCGGTGAGGACGTCGGCGCCGGACAGGGTGCGGCGCAGCGGGACCGCCGCGTGGCGGGGCTCGACGGAACCGGCGGCGACCTCGGGCAGGAACGGGTGGTACGTCATGTACCCGCGGGGGTCGACCAGGGTCACGTGCAGCTCGCCGGGCCGCGACCGGCGCAGCAGCCGCAGGGTCGCGTGCAGCCCGACGAAACCGCCGCCGACCACGAGGACCTCCGCGGGGGCGCCGGGCACGGGGGTCACCCCTGACCACCGAGCCGGGCGGCGCGGGCCACCACCTCGTCGAGCATGGCCTCGGTCAGCCGGCCGGTCGCGGTGTTCTGCCGGCTGACGTGGTAGCTGCCGAGCAGCCGGACCGGGCCGTGCGGGCCGGTGAGGTCGGCCTCGGCGCCGTGGCCGAACCTCGGCTGCGGGCGCGGCACCGCCCACCCCGCCCGCCGGGCGGCGGTCAGCGTCGAGGCCCACGCGATGCCCCCCAGGGCCAGGACGACGCGGACGTCGGCGCCGACCTCGCGCAGCTCGGCGTCCAGCCACTGCGCGCAGGTGGCGCGCTCGTCGGGGGTGGGCTTGTTGTCCGGCGGCGCGCACCGCACGGGCGCGACGATCCGGGTGCGCCGCAGCGCGAGGCCGTCGGCGGCGTGCACCGACGTGGGCTGGTTCGCCAGCCCCGCCCGGAACAGGGCCCGGATGATCCAGTCCCCCGAGGAGTCGCCGGTGAACATGCGCCCGGTGCGGTTCCCGCCGTGCGCGGCGGGGGCCAGCCCCACGACGAGGACGCGCGGGTCGTCGACGCCCAGGCTCGGCACGGGCCGGCCCCAGTAGGGCTCGGTGCGGAACGCGCGGCGCTTGAGGCGGGCGACGTCCTCGCGCCAGGCGACCAGCCGCGGGCACGCGCGGCACACGCAGCTGCGGGCGAGCAGGTCCGTCGTCGCGAGCCGGCGGACGTCGTCGGGGGTGCGGGCGACCGGGGTGCCCGGCGCCGACGGGTCCCCCGGCCAGCCGGTGCCCGGCGGGACGGGCGAGTCGAACGGCACCCCCGTCGCGGGGTGCTCAGCGGGCGACGGTGTCGGCGAGGTTGTCGAGGAGTTCACCGTAGATGCGGTCCAGACCGCGGGGGGCGAAGGTGCGCTCGAAGAAGCCGCCGATGCCGCCGGCGCCGTTCCACTCGCTGGTGACGACGACCTCGGAGGCGTCCGGGCCGTCGTCCTCCACGCGCCACGTCGTGACCAGGGTGGAGTTCGCGTCGCTCTCCACGAGGGCGTGGCGGTCGGTGGCGGTGACGACGGCGCGCACGTCGCGGACCCGCTTCTTGGTGGCGTGCAGCTTCCAGCGCACCTGCGTGCCCGGCCCCTGGCCGCCCTCCAGCACCTCGTAGTCGGTGAACTGCTCGGGCAGCAGCCGCGGGCGCGTGCCGCTGTAGTCGGCCAGTGCGGCGAGGACGCGCTCGGCGGGCGCGTCGATGCGTCGAGTGGTCGTGGCGGTCACGGTGCTCATGCTTCCCACCCTGCCAGATCTGCGGTTGGCTGGACGCGTGGTGACGAGCGGCGCGCTGCGGGCCTGGGCCCTGGGACTGCCCGAGGCGTACGAGGAGCAGACGTGGGGCGCGGCGACGTTCCGCGTTCGGGCGAAGATCTTCGTCATCCTGCACGACGAGGAGGCGCTCGCGTCGGTGAAGGCGTCGAAGGCCGACCAGGCCGAACTGATCGCCGGGGACGGCGCGACGTACCGGGTCGCGTCGCACACCGGGCGGTTCGGGTGGGTGGAGGTGCGGCTGGCGAGCGCCGACCCCACCGAGCTGCGCTCGGTGGTGCTGGAGGCGTGGCGCCGGACCGCGCCGAAGCAGGTGCAGCTCGCGCTGCCCGACGACCTGCGGGCTCTGCTGCCGCAGCGCTGAGCGCCGGGCCGGGCCGGGCCGGTCAGAGGCTGCGGGCCAGCGCGACGGCGATCCCGTCGAGGACGTCGTGCTCGCTGGTGAGGACCTCCTCGACGCCCGCGCGCGCCGCGACCCGCTCCAGCACCGTCGCCCACACCAGCGCCCCGGCGCCGATGACGTCGACGCGGCCGGGGTGCACGAACGGCATCGCCGCCTTCTGCGCCCGCGTGGCGCGCAGCAGCCGCTCGCACGCGGCCAGGACCTGCCCCACCGGCAGCCGCACCCCGTGCAGGCGGCCGGGGGCGTACTCGGTGAGCTCGATCGCGGCGGCCGTGATCGTGGTGATGGACCCGGCGACCCCGACGAGCGTGCGGGTCCGCTCCAGCGGGACGGGGCTGGCCTCCAGCGCGGCCTCGACGTCGGCGCGGGCCGCGGCGACCTGCTGCGCGGTGGGCGGGTCGTCGTGCAGGTGCCGTTCGGTCATCCGCACCGACCCCACGTCCAGCGAGCGCGCGACCTCGACCCGCTCACCGCCGAGGACGAGCTCGGTGGACCCGCCGCCGAGGTCGACCACGAGGAACGGCGCCCGCCGGGCGTCGAGCTCGGCGGTGGCCCCGGCGAAGCTGAGCGCGGCTTCCTCGTCGCCGCTGACGACGTCGGGGTCGACCCCGAGGCGGGCCCGGACCCCGGCGCGGAACTCCTCCCGGTTGGACACGTCCCGCGAGGCGGACGTGGCGACGAACCGCACGGCGGCGGGGGCGTGCCGGGCGATGAGCCCCGCGGCGCGGTCGACCGCGGAGAAGGTGCGCTGCAGCGCCTCCGGGGCGAACGCGCCGGTCCGGTCGACGCCCTGGCCGAGGCGGACGACCTCCATGGTGCGCTCGAGCTCGTGCGCCCGGCCCGTCTCCGGGTCGACGTCGGCGACGAGCAGGCGCAGCGAGTTCGTGCCGCAGTCGATCGCCGCGACGCGCCTCACGCGTCGTCCCCGGTGTGCGGGCAGGTGGCCGGCCAGCCGCCGTCGGCGGCGAGCCGCTCCAGGGTCTCGTCCCCGATGGGGTTGACCCCCGGGCCCGCGGCGAGGGCGTGCCCGACGAGGGCGTGCAGGCACTTGACCCGCGTCGGCATCCCGCCGCAGGAGATCCCGGCGATCTCGGGGACGTCGGCGTCCCCGAGCGCGGCCCGGCGGCGCAGCAGGTCCTCGTGCGCGCGCCGGTAGGCCGCGGCGAGCTCGGGGTCCTGCCCGAGGCGCTCGGTCATCTCCCGCATCAGGCCCGACGCCTCCAGGGTGCTGATGGCACCGGCCGCGACGGGGTCGACGAGGTAGTACGTCGTGGGGAACGGGGTGCCGTCGGGCAGCCGCGGCGCGGTCTCGACGACGTCCGGGCGGCCGCAGGAGCAGCGGTGGGCGATGGCCACCACCCCCCGCGGGACCCGGCCGAGCCGGCCGGCGATGCTGTCGAGGTCGGCCTGGGCGACGGGGGTGGCGGGGCTGCTCACGATCTGCCTTCTACTTCGTCGAACTGGGCGTTCCCAGCCCGGGGGTGGTCGGTGGGGGGGCGTCGGCGGGGTTGCCGGCGATCCGCAGGGACTCCCAGATGTTCTCGTACCAGGCCGCCGACGGCTTCGGCACGGCCGTCGCGGCCTCCTGCGGGGACACCTCGTCGGCCCGGCTCTCGCCGTCGACGACGTACGGGACCTCCCCGGGCCGGACGTACCGCAGCCGCTCCCGCGCCTGGGTCGCGACGTACGCGTCGTCGTCCCAGCGGTCGGCCTGCGCCTGCGCCGCGGCGAGGTCCTGCTCCTGCTGGGCGATCTGGTGGGTCAGCCGCCCGATCTCGGAGCGCTGCTCCAGCCACTTCTGCAGGCTGGGCACGAGGAAGATCGCCAGCAGCAGCACCACGGCGGACAGCACCAGGACGCGCGGGCCGCGGGTGCGGCGCCGGTCGGCCGGGCTCATCGTCGCGGCGCTGCGGCCGCGGGCCGCCGGCGCCGGCCGCGAGTTCGCCCTCGGGGTGCGGCCGGTGCTGCCCGGACCGCGCCCGGCGCGCGACGGCTGGCGGGGCGCAGCACTGCGCCCCGCGGCCCCCGCCTGGCGGGAGGGGCTGCGGGGCGCAGTCGGACGTCGCGTCGCCATGGGCTCTAGCTTCTCCCGGACGCGGCCGTCACCGGGTCAGGCGCGCCCGGTGAAACCGGCCGAGCGCGGGAACGCCTTCGCGCCGGCGTAGCGGGCCGCGTCGTCCAGCTCCTCCTCGATGCGCAGGAGCTGGTTGTACTTCGCGACGCGCTCGGAGCGGGCCGGGGCGCCGGTCTTGATCTGGCCCGAGCCCACCGCGACGGCGAGGTCGGCGATGGTGGTGTCCTCGGTCTCGCCCGAGCGGTGGCTCATCATCGTGGTGAACCCGCTGCGGTGCGCCAGGTCGACGGCGTCGAGGGTCTCGGTCAGCGAACCGATCTGGTTGACCTTCACCAGCATCGAGTT
Organism: Kineococcus rugosus; assembly: GCF_050871975.1. Classification (NCBI taxonomy): domain Bacteria; kingdom Bacillati; phylum Actinomycetota; class Actinomycetes; order Kineosporiales; family Kineosporiaceae; genus Kineococcus; species Kineococcus rugosus. Next base: position 8,364 of record NZ_JBJLSJ010000027.1, read on the forward strand.
GCCGGCACCGAGGTCGATGCCCTTGGCCAGCCGCTCGGGGTTGGTGACGAACAGGTCGTCGCCGACGAGCTGGAGCTTGCCGCCCAGGGCGTTGGTGATGTGCACCCAGCCGTCCCAGTCGTCCTCGGACAGCGGGTCCTCGATGGAGACCAGCGGGTACTCCGAGACCAGGCCCTCGTAGTAGCCGGTCATCCACTCCGCCGAGCGCTCCGCGCCCTCGAAGGAGTACTGGCCTGCCTCGAAGAACTCCGTCGCGGCGACGTCGAGCGCCAGCGCGATGTCCTTGCCCGGGGCGAACCCGGCCTTGCCGACGGCCTCGAGGATGAGGTCGAGGGCGTCCTTGTTGCTGGGCAGGTCGGGGGCGAAGCCGCCCTCGTCCCCCAGGCCGGTGGACAGCCCGCGCGACTTCAGGACCGACTTCAGCGCGTGGTACGTCTCCGCGCCCCAGCGCAGCGCCTCGCGGAAGGAGGCCGCGCCGACGGGGGCGATCATGAACTCCTGGATCGCGACGCCGGTGTCGGCGTGCGCGCCGCCGTTGACGATGTTCATCATCGGCACGGGCAGGACGTGCGCGTTCGGGCCGCCGAGGTAGCGGAACAGCGGCAGGTCCACCGACGACGCGGCGGCCTTGGCGACGGCCAGCGAGACCCCGAGGATCGCGTTGGCGCCCAGGCGGCTCTTGTTCGGGGTGCCGTCCAGGTCGAGCATGACCTGGTCGATGATCCGCTGCTCGTGGGCCTCGTGGCCGACCAGCGCGGGGCCGACCTCCTCGATGACGGCCTCGACGGCCTGCTCGACGCCCTTGCCCAGGTAGCGGCCCTTGTCGCCGTCGCGGCGCTCGTTGGCCTCGTAGGCGCCGGTGGACGCACCGGACGGCACGGCCGCCCGGCTGAAGGTCCCGTCGTCGAGCAGGATCTCGACCTCGACGGTGGGGTTGCCGCGCGAGTCAAGGATCTCGCGAGCTCCGACGGCCTCGATGGTGGCCACGCGCACTCCTCGTGCTTCTCGATGTCGTCTGTCGACCCGAGCCTAGTCGCCTCCGCCGTGACGGGAACCACCCCCCGACGCCCGACGTCCTGCAGGGTGGGGGCCGACGCCGAGGAAGGGGCAGGACGATGAGCGAGGGTGACAACGCCTGGCGGTTCGAGCTGGACGGCCGGCAGCACGAGATCGACGTCGACGTCGCGTCGATGAGCGGGAAGATCGTCGTCCGGCTGGACGGGAAGGTCCTCGAGGAGGACCGGATCTGGTTCTCCGACAAGGAGTTCCGCTTCCCGATCGGCACGCACGAGGCCGTCGTGGAGGTGGACCTGGCCTACGGCGGCTTCGCGACCCGGTCCTCGCTGCGGCTGGACGGGGCGCACGTGGAGCCGCTGCGGCGCTGAGCCGCCGGCCGCCGCCGGTCAGCCGGTCAGCCCGCCAGCGCCGTCCACCCCAGCCGCCCCGCCCCCACCAGGCCCGACCCGCGGGGCAGGGCGGAGGGGGTGAGGCGGACGTCGGCCAGGTGCGGGTACACCGCGAACTCCGCGAACGCCCGGCGCAGCGGGTCCATCAGCACGTCACCGGCGGAGGCGACCCCGCCGCCCACGACGATGTCGGACAGGTCGAACAGCGCCGCCGACGACGCGAACGCCGAGGCCAGGGCCCGGGTCCCGGCGGCGATGACGGCGCGGGCGACCGGGTCGCCGTCGCGGGCGTCGGCCGTCAGCACCTTCGCGTCGACCCGCTCCCCCGGCCGCCAGCCCTGCGCGAGCGCGGCCCGGACCATCGCCGGGCCGCTGGCGTAGGCCTCCACGACCCCCGAGGCCCCCGACCCCGGCAGCAGCTCCCCGTCGAGCACGACCCCGACGTGGCTGATGAACCCGGCGTTGCCGGACTTGCCCGACAGGATCCGCCCGTCCAGGACGATGCCGCCGCCGATGCCGGTGGACACGACGACGCCCATCATCGACGGCGACCCCTGGGCCGCGCCGATCCACTGCTCGGCCGCGGCGAAGCACTGGCCGTCCTGCGCCAGCCGCGCCCGCGCCGGCCGCCCCAGCACCTTCGCGGCGTGCGCCGCGACGTGCTCGACGAGCGGGAACCCGCGCAGCGACACGATGTTCACCGGGTGCACCGTCCCGGTGACCGTGTCGACCGGCCCCGCGGAGCCGATGCCGACGACGTCGGCGACGTCGGCGGCCGACAGGCCCGCGGCCAGCGCGTCCCCGACGACGTCGTCGACCAGCCCCGCGAGCGCCGCGGCGACCGCGGCGGCGTCACGGGCGTCGGTGGGCACCTCGCGGTCGTGGCTCACGGTCCCGTCGTCGGCGACGAGCCCGGCAGCGATCTTGGTGCCACCGATGTCGATGGCCAGCACGTGGGTCACGAGCCCGGACCCTACCCAGCCGCGCGCTCGCGGGCCCGGGCCGCGGTCTCCAGCTCGCGGGTCGCGGTGCGCAGCGCCGCCTCGGGGTCGACGCCGGCGGCGTGGGCGCGGCGGACCACGGCCAGGAGCTCCTCCCCGACCTGCTCCGGGGTGGCCTGCGCGCTCACCGGCTCGTCGAGGCCGTTGCGCTGCAGCCGCCCCAGCACCTTGTCCGCGCGGGCCAGCGCCGGCAACCCCGGCGGGATCCCGTCGAGCACGCTCTCGCGCGGCTTCTCCGTCGCCTTGATGGCGTCCCAGCCGGCCTGCAGGTCCTCGGCCACGGCCTCGCCGGCGAACACGTGCGGGTGCCGCCGCTCCAGCTTGGCGACGATCGCCGCCGCCACGTCGTCGACGTCGAACGGCTCCTCGGGGTCCTCCTGCGCGACGCGGGCGTGGAAGACGACCTGGAGCAGCAGGTCGCCGAGCTCGTCGCGCAGCTCGGCGCGGGTGCCGTTCTCCACGGCGTCGACGACCTCGTAGGTCTCCTCCACGAGGTACCTCAGCAGCGAGACGTGGGTCTGCTGCGCGTCCCAGGGGCAGCCGCCGGGTGAGCGCAGGCGGTCCATGACGGCGACGAGGTCGAGGAGCTTGCTGCCGGGCGGGGACTGGCTCATGGGCGCAAGCTACCTACCCCGGCCGGCGCGGCGACCCTAGACTCCGAGGGGTCGACCCGTAGGAGGCGAGCGCGATGTCGGTGACCACACCGCTCCCCGCGGGGGAGCCCATGTCCTGGGAACAGTACGAGGCGCTGCCGGAGGATCCTCGCCGTGAGTACATCGACGGCCTCGTCGTCGTGAACCCCGCCCCGGGGCTGCACCACCAGAGGATCTCCGTGGCACTGGTGGCACGGCTGCAAGCGGTGCTCCCCCCGACGCACGACGCGACGGTGGCCTGGGGCTGGAAACCGGGGAAGGACGAGTTCATCCCCGACGTCATGGTGTGGGCCCGCGCCGACGAGACGGACGACAGGCGCTTCACGGGCACGCCGTCCCTCGTGGTCGAGGTCCTGTCCACGAACCGCAGCGACGACCTCCTGCTGAAGATGGCCAAGTACGCCGCCGCCGGCCTGCCCCGCTACTGGATCGTCGATCCCCGCGAGCGCACCCTGTCGGTCCACGTCCTGGACGACAGCGGCGTGTTCCGCGCCGACCGCGTCCTGCGGGACGGCGAGCCCGCCGTCCCGCTCGACGTCGGCCCGGCGGAACTCGCCGTGGACCTCGCCCGCCTGCTGGGCTGACCCCTACCGCGCGTTCCCCGCCGCGACCGCCGCGGGCTGGTCCAGCAGGACGGCGTTGACGAACTCCGTCGCCCAGGCCAGCACCTCGGCGTCCCGCAGCGGCTTGCCCCCGATGCGGGCCGTCATCGGCGCCGGGACCAGCGCCACGTCGAGGGCGGGCTTGAGGACCGTCCCCGGGTAGAGCCGCTTGAGCCGCAGCTCCTTGGACTCCGGCAGGCTGATCGGGGCGAACCGGACCTGCTTGCCCATCAGCGCGACCTCCCGCAGACCGCCCTGGCGGGCGGCGATGCGGAACTTCGCGACCTCCAGCAGGTTCAGCACCGGCTGCGGCGGGGTGCCGTAGCGGTCGACCAGCTCGGAGTGCAGCTCGACGAGGTCGTCGGCGGAGTCGGCCGCGGCCAGCCGCCGGTAGGCCTCCAGGCGCAGCCGCTCGGAGGGGACGTAGTCGTGCGGCAGGTGGGCGTCGACGGGCAGCTCGATCTTGACCTCGGTGGGCTCGGGTTCGGCGTCCTCGTTCGCCGCCCCCGGCACCTTGTTGCGGACGTCGGCGACGGCGTCGGCGACCATCCGCATGTACAGGTCGAAACCCACCCCGGCGATGTGCCCGGACTGCTCCCCGCCGAGCATGTTCCCGGCGCCGCGGATCTCCAGGTCCTTCATCGCCACCGCCATGCCCGACCCGAGGTCGGTGTGCTGGGCGATGGTGGCGAGCCGGTCGTGGGCGGTCTCGGTGAGGGGTTTCTCCGGCGGGAACAGGAAGTAGGCGTACGCCCGTTCGCGGCCGCGGCCGACCCGGCCGCGCAGCTGGTGCAGCTGCGACAGGCCCATCGCGTCGGCGCGCTCGACGATGAGGGTGTTCGCGTTGGAGATGTCCAGGCCCGTCTCGACGATCGTCGTGCAGACCAGCACGTCGAACTTCTTCTCCCAGAAGTCGACGACGACCTGCTCGAGGCGGTGCTCGCCCATCTGCCCGTGCGCCGTCGCGATGCGCGCCTCGGGGACGAGCTCCTTGAGCCGGGCCGCGGTCCGCTCGATCGAGGACACCCGGTTGTGGACGTAGAACACCTGCCCCTCGCGCAGCAGCTCGCGGCGGATGGCGGCGGTGATCTGCTTCTCCTCCTGACCGCCCACGTACGTCAGGACGGGGTGCCGCTCCTCCGGCGGGGTCGCCAGCGTCGACATCTCCCGGATGCCGGTGACGGCCATCTCCAGGGTGCGCGGGATCGGGGTCGCGCTCATGGCGAGCACGTCGACGTTGGTGCGCAGCGTCTTCAGCGCCTCCTTGTGCTCGACGCCGAACCGCTGCTCCTCGTCGACGATCACGAGGCCGAGGTCCTTGAACTTCACCTCCCCCGAGATCAGCCGGTGCGTCCCGATGACGACGTCGACCGAGCCGTCGGCCAGACCGGCGATCGTCTCCTTGGCCTCCCCGCCCGGGGTGAACCGCGACAGCGGCTTCACCGACACGGGGAACTGGGCGTACCGCTCGGCGAACGTCTTGTAGTGCTGCTGGACCAGCAGCGTCGTCGGCACCAGGACGGCGACCTGCTTGCCGTCCTGGACGGCCTTGAACGCCGCGCGCAGCGCGATCTCCGTCTTGCCGTACCCGACGTCGCCGCAGATGAGCCGGTCCATCGGGATCGGCTTCATCATGTCGGCCTTGACCTCGTCGATGCTGACGAGCTGGTCGGGCGTCTCGACGTAGGCGAAGGCGTCCTCCAGCTCACGCTGCCACGGGGTGTCGGGGCCGAACTGGAACCCCTTGGTCGCCATCCGCGCCGAGTACAGCCGGATGAGGTCCCCGGCGATCTCCTTGACCGCCTTGCGTGCCCGGCTCTTGGTCTTGGCCCAGTCCGAACCGCCCATCTTCGACAGCGTGGGCGCCTCGCCGCCGGTGTACCGGGTGACCTGGTCGAGGGTGTCGGTGGGCACGAACAGCCGGTCCCCGGGCTGGCCGCGCTTGCTGGGGGCGTACTCCAGCACCAGGTACTCCCGGGTGGCGCCCTGAATCGTGCGCTGCACCATCTCGACGAACCGGCCGATGCCGTGCTGCTCGTGGACGACGAAGTCGCCGGGGCGCAGGGACAGCGGGTCGACGGCGTTGCGCCGTCGCCGCGGCGCCATCCGCCGCATGTCCTTCGTGGACTGCCCGCCGACGCCGGTGATGTCGGACTCGGTGACCAGGGCGGTCCGCAGCGCCTCGGCGACGAACCCGTGCTCCACGCTGGCGGTGGTGACGGTCACCACTGACGGGGCGGGTTCCTCGACGAGGTCGTCGACGAGCCGGGCCGGGACGTCCTCGCCCGAGAGCATCTCGACCAGGCGCTTGGCCGGGCCGTGCCCCTCGGTCGTCACCACGATCCGCCACCCGGCCGAGGCCAGGTCGCGCAGCTCGTGCAGCGCCTTCTCGGTCTCCCCGCGGTACCCGGCGACGTCGCGGGCGCCCACGCGCAGGATCCGCACGTCCTCCAGGTCGCGCAGCTCCTCGTCCTCGACCAGGGAGGTGATGGACCACCAGGGGCGGCCGGTGGCCTCGGCGTGGGCCCGGACCTCGGCCAGCGTCGCGAACGAGGACGCGCCCAGGTCGACGGGCGTCTGCCCGCCCGCGGCGGCGTTCATCCACGCCGCGTCGAGGAACTCCGCGCCGGTGGCGACGAGGTCGTGGGCGCGGGCGCGCACCTTCTCGGGGTCGGCCAGCACGACGTGCGTGCCGGCCGGCAGGACGTCCAGCAGCGGTTCCATCCCGTCGACCAGGGCGGGGGCGAGGGACTCCATGCCCTCGACCGCGATGCCCTCGGCGAGCTTGGCCAGCACGTCGGCGGCGCCGGGCAGGGTCTCCTGCAGCGCGCGGGCGCGCTCGCGGACGGTCTCGGTGAGCAGCAGCTCCCGGCACGGCGGGGCCCACACGCCGTCCGGTTCGACCTCCAGGGTGCGCTGGTCGGCCACGGAGAAGGACCGGACCTCCTCGACCTCGTCGCCGAAGAACTCCACGCGCAGCGGGTGCGGGCGGGTCGGGGGGAAGACGTCGAGGATGCCACCGCGGACGGCGAACTCGCCGCGGCGCTCCACCATGTCCACCCGCGTGTAGGCGGCGGCCGCGAGCGCCTCGACGGTCTGGTCGAGCCCGACGTCGTCGCCGGCGCGCAGGCGGACGGGCTCGAGGTCGGCCAGGCCCTTGACCAGCGGCTGCAGGACGGCGCGGACGGGGGCGACGACGACGCGCACCGGCCCGGTCGTGGGGTCGTCTGGCGAGGGGTGCGCGAGGCGGCGCAGGACGGCGAGCCGCTGGGCGACGGTGTCGCTGCGCGGGGACAGCCGCTCGTGCGGCAGCGTCTCCCAGGCCGGGAACTCCGCGACGGCGTCGTGCGGCAGGTAGCAGCGCAGCCAGGTGGCGGTGTCCTCGCACTCGCGGCCGGTGGCGGTGACGACGAGCAGCGGGCGCGCCTCGGCGAAGGCGGCGACCAGGGCGGGGCGCACCCCCAGCGGGGCGACGACGTCCAGGGCGGTGCTGCCCCCCTCCTGCGCGGTCTGGACGGCCGCGCGGACGGCGGGTTCGGTGCGCAGGACGTCGAGCAGGCCGGTGAGGCTCACGAACACTCCGGTGACGAGGGGTCCACGGGGGACGGCGAAGAGGTGGTGCGGTGGTGCGGTGGTGCGGCGGTGGTGGTGGGGGGTCGCGACCAGCCTACGACCGGCCTGCGGCACGGGCCCCGCCGCGGGCGTCCGGCGGGCCGGTCCGCTCCCACTACTGTCGCGGCCGTGCCCGGCTTCCCCGACCAGTCCCCCGACGCGGGCCCCGCCCCCCGCGCACCCCGCCGGACCCGCCCGCTGCGGCTGGTGCTGGCGCTGCTGGGCCTGCTGCTGCTGGCCTGGGCGGTGGCCGTCGCCGTGGCCGGGGTGCAGGCCGGCCTGGCCCTGCAGCGGGTCGCCGACGAGGTGCCCGTGCTGGAGACCCGGGTCCGCGCCGAGGACTGGACCGGGGCCGCGAGCACCGCCACGGCGATCGCCGACGACGCCCGCAGCGCGGACCGGGCGACGTCGACGCTGCCGTACCGGCTGGCCACCGCCGTGCCGTGGGTCGGCGACCAGCTGGGGGCCGCGGCCGGGGGTGCGCGCGCGGCGGCGCTGCTCACGGACCCGCTGCCGCGGGCCCTGGGCGTCGTCGACGACGTGCTCGGCGAGGGCCTGGTCTCGGCGGACCGCACCGTCAACGTCGACGGCGTGCGGCGCCTGACCCCGATCGTCACCGACTACCGGGCGCGCATCGAGCAGGCCCGCTCGGCGCTGCACGGGGCCGAGACCCCGGCGGTGCTGCCCGTCCTGCGCGAGCGGCTGGACCCGGTGACGGCCCAGCTCGACGCCGTCTCCGCCCCGCTGGACACCGCGGCCCGGGTGCTGCCGCAGGTGCCCGCGCTGCTGGGGGCCGACGACGGCGCCCGCACCTACCTGGTCGCGTTCACCAACCCCGCCGAGGTCCGGCCCGTGCAGGGCATCGTGGGCGCCTACGCCTACCTGAGCGTCGACGGCGGCCGGATCTCGCTGACCGCGACCGGGACCGACAACGACCTGTACGCCGCGCGCGCCGACGTCTCCGCCGTCGGGGAGGAGTTCGCCGCGCTCTACGGCCAGGACGCGGCGCGCGTGCAGAACGTCACGATGGGCGGCAGCGCCGACGAGGCGGGCGTCCTGACGTCCTCCCTGGTGACCGCGGCGGGACTGCCGACGCCGGACGCCGTCGTCTTCGTCGACCCGGTCGGCCTGGCGCAGCTGCTGGGCGAGGAGCACCCCCCGCTGGACCTGGGCCCGTTCGGCGCCGTCGCGACCCCGGACCTCGCGCACGTCCTCATGTACGAGGCGTACGTGACCTACGGCGAGGACCAGGACGCCCGCAAGGCGTTCCTGGCCGCGACGTCGGCGGCCGCGTTCGAGGCGGTGCTGTCCGACGGCCTGTCGACCGCGGCGCTCGACGGGGCGCGGGAGGCCGTCGGGTCCGGCCACCTGGCGGTGTGGTCCAGCCGCCCGCAGGAGCAGGAGGCGCTGGTGGCCGCCGGGGTGGCCGGGACCCTGGGCGAGCCGCGGGACGCGGTGGCCCGGGTGGGGCTGACGAGCACGGTCCCCTCCAAGCTCGACTACTGGGTGCGCCCGTCCCTGGAGGTCTCGGCGCCCTGCTCGGGGACGGGGACCGCGCAGGGGTCGCTGAGCCTGACGCTGGCGAACTCGGTGCCCCCCTCCGTCCCGGCGTACGTGTCGAACGCGGCGGCCCCGCGGGTGGCCGACCGGCGCACCGCGGCGGAGACCGTCTCGCTGTGGGTGGCGCCGTGGGTGGGGCTGGACCAGGTGACGGTCGACGGGACCGCCGTGGGCGCGGCCGTCGACACCGAGCGCGGCTGGCGGCTGGTGCGGGTGAGCGTGCGGATCCCCCCGGGCACGTCGGTGACGGTGCGCTGGCGCTTCAGCGGTGCGGCCGACGCCCTGCCCCGGACCGTCGTCGGGCCGACGACCGCCACCGCGCCCACCGTGACGACCGGCGACTGCACCCCGTGAGGGTTGAGCCGAACGTGTAGGTCTCGTCACTCTGGTGTCACCTCGTCCCACGAATCGCCCACACCGGCTGGACTCCGGGGTCACGTTCCGTCATCCTGGGGGCCGCCTCGCGATCACAGGGTTCGCCGGGGCACTCGAAGTGGGGGGAACCACCGTGCGCAAGACCACCGCCCGCCTGGCTGCTGCCGGGGCTCTGACCGTCGCCGCTCTCGGCGCCACCTCCGGGGCGGCCTTCGCCGGCACCAGCTACGTCCCGTCGACCCCGACCCCGTCGGTGTCCGACGTCGTCACCCCGTCGGCGAGCCCGACGACCGGGGGCTCCACCCCGTCCTCGTCCTCGACCCGCTCGACCACCCCGGCCGCCGTGGGCGGCTCCAGCGACGAGTTGGCCTACACCGGCGCCGAGGTCCTGCCCTGGGCCGCCGCCGGCACCGTGCTCGTCCTGGGTGGCGCCGCGATGGTCGTCGCCGGCCGCCGCAGCGCGCGCCGCTCGCACTGACGCGACACCGGGCACCGCTGAGGGCCGCCGGGGCAACCCGGCGGCCCTCCGTCGTCACCGGCCCCGGCGCGCCGGCCCGAGGAGGTCGACGGTGCCCCCCCGTCCTGCGCGGTCGACGACCTGCCGCGGCCGGACCACTGCGACCTGCCCGCCGTCCCGCTGCCCGCGGGAGCCGACCCGGACCCTCGCTGTGGGTGGGGGCGGCGCTGCGGGCGCGGGACGCGCTGGTGCCGCGGCCGGGGATCCCCCGCGCACCGCACTCGGCGTTCACGGTCAGCCGGGTCGTCGGCGAGGAGGCGCTCGTCGCGGTCGGCGACACCCACCTGGACCCCCGCTGCGCCGTCGGCGTCGACCGCGAGCGGGAACTGGTGCGCTGCACCACGGCGGTGCGGCTGACGAACCGGCGGGGGCGGGCGTGCTCCGCGCCGGTGGCCCTGGGCCACGGGCCCGTGGCGGAGGCGGTGCTGCGGCGAACCGCCGCCGCGCTCAGCCAGCCGGGGCGTGGAACTTCTGCTGCGCGGGCTCGAGCCCCTCAGCCACGAGCTTCTCCACCGCGTCGGCGGCGTCCATCAGCAGGAAGGGCAGGTCCTTCTTCTCCGTGCCGGAGAACTCCTTGAGCACGAAGTCGGCCGGGTCCTGGCGGCCGGGCGGGCGGCCGATGCCGACGCGGACCCGCAGGTAGTCCTTGTCCCCCAGCGACTTCGAGATCGAGCGCAGGCCGTTGTGGCCGCCCTCACCGCCGCCGCGCTTGAGCCGCACGGCGCCGAAGTCGACGTCCAGCTCGTCGTGCACCACCACGACGTGGTCCACGTCGACGTCGAAGTACTTCGCCAGGCCGGCCACCGGGCCGCCCGAGACGTTCATGTACGACGTCGGGGCCGCGAGGACGACCCGCGGCCCGGGGGCACCGCCGGGCAGGACGCCGAGGCGGACCTCGGCGACCCTGGCCCCGGAACGGTGCCGCTTGAAGGAACCCCGCGTGCGCGACGCCAGCTCGTCGAGCACCATCTGGCCGACGTTGTGCCGGGTGCGCTCGTACTCGGCCCCGGGGTTCCCCAGGCCCACGACCAGCCAGGCGTCGCTCACGCGGTCAGTCCTCCGTCAGCGGTCTCAGGCGTTCTCGCCCTCGACCTCGGTGTGCTCCTCCTTGACGATGCCGGCCTCGGCCTCGGCGGCCTCCAGCTCGGCCTCGGCCTGGGCGGCGGTCGCCGCGGCGGTCACGACGACCACCAGCTGCTCGGGGTCACCGGCGAGGGTGGTGCCCTCGGGCAGCTCGACCTGCGAGGCGGCGACGTGCGACCCGGCGGCCAGGCCCTCGACCGACACGGTCAGGGTAGTCGGGATGCGGGTGGCCTCGGCCTCCACGGACAGGGTGGTGAGCTCCTGCTGGACGACGGTCTCCGGACCGGCCTCGCCCTCGAGGTGCAGCGGGACGTCGACGGTGACCTTCTCGCCGCGACGGACCACGAGCAGGTCGACGTGCTCGATGAAGCCCTTGAGGGCGTCGCGCTGGACGTCCTTGGGCAGGGTCAGGTGCGACTCGCCGTCGACGGTGACGTTCAGCAGGACGTTGGAGTTGCGCAGCGCCAGCAGCGTCTCGTGACCGGGCAGCGTGATGTGCAGCGGGGCCTCGCCGTGGCCGTAGACGACGGCGGGGATCTTGTTGGCGCGACGGATGGAACGCGCGGCGCCCTTGCCGAAGCTGGTGCGCTTCTCACCGGTGAGCTGGGTCTCGGACATGGTGGGTCTCCTCGATCTCGGGGTCGGGCGGCGTGACAAGGCCCCGGGAGAGAACTGCGCACTCATCCACCGCGTCGATCACGGTGCCGCTCACGCGCCACCCTCGCCGAGGCAACCGGGCTCGATACTACCTGCTCCCCCGGCCCGCCCGGACGGGCCGGAGGAGCGGGCGGCTCAGCTGTGGCCGTCGAACAGCGAAGTGACCGACCCGTCGTCGAAGACCTCGCGGATCGCGCGGGCCAGCAGCGGCGCGATCGGCAGCACCGTCAGCTGCGGGAACTGCTGGGACTCCGCGATCGGCAAGGTGTCGGTCACGATGAGCTCGGTGATCGGCGAGTTCTTCAGCCGGTCCACGGCCGGGCCCGACAGCACGGCGTGCGTCGCGGTCGCGATGACGTCGGCGGCGCCGTTCGCCTTCAGCGCCTCGGCGGCCTGGACGATCGTGCCCGCGGTGTCGATGAGGTCGTCGACCAGGACGCAGGTGCGCCCCTCGACGTCACCGACGACCTCGTGCACCTTCACCTGGTTCGGCACGTTCGGGTCGCGGCGCTTGTGGATGATCGCCAGCGGGGCGCCGAGCCGGTCCGACCACAGGTCCGCGACCCGCACGCGGCCGGCGTCGGGCGACACGATGGTGATGTTGGAGCGGTCGACGCGCTTGCCGACGTGGTCGGCCAGGATCGGCAGCGCCCACAGGTGGTCGACCGGGCCGTCGAAGAACCCCTGGATCTGGGCGGTGTGCAGGTCCACCGACATGAGCCGGTCGGCCCCGGCGGTCTTGAACATGTCCGCGATGAGGCGGGCCGAGATCGGCTCGCGGCCGCGGCCCTTCTTGTCCTGGCGGGCGTAGCCGTAGAACGGCGCGACGACCGTGATGCGCTTGGCCGACGCGCGCTTCAGCGCGTCCACCATGATCAGGTGCTCCATGATCCACTGGTTGACGTTCGCCGTGTGGCTCTGGATCACGAAGGCGTCGGAGCCGCGGACGCTCTCCTCGAACCGGACGTAGATCTCCGAGTTCGCGAAGTCGTAGGCGCTCGTGGGCACCAGTTCCGCGCCCAGGGCCGCCGAGACCTCCTCGGCGAGCGCCGGGTGCGCGCGGCCCGAGATGAGGACCATGCGCTTCTCGCCCGTGGTGGTGATGCCGGTCATGAGTCGGTCTCCTGCTTCTCGACGCCGTGGTCGTCCTGAGCCCGCTGGGCCGCCTGGGCCGCGGGAGTTCCTGGGCGCTTCTCGACGGTCCAGCCCTCGAGGTTGCGCTGGGGTGCCACGTTGATCGCCAGGGCGCCCGGGGGGACGTCCTTGCGGATCACCGTTCCGGCCCCGGAGTAGGCGCCGTCGCCGACCGTCACGGGGGCGACGTACATGTTGTCCGAGCCCATGCGGACGTGGCTGCCGATCGTGGTGCGCGACTTGCTGACGCCGTCGTAGTTCACGAACACCGACGCGGCCCCGATGTTGGAGTGCTCGCCGATGGTGGCGTCCCCGACGTACGACAGGTGCGGCACCTTCGAGCCCCGGCCGATGCGGGCGTTCTTCGTCTCCACGAAGGTGCCGATCTTGCCGTCCGGGCCCAGGTGGGTGCCCGGGCGCAGGAAGGCGAAGGGGCCGACCTGCGCGCCGGCGCCGACGACGGCCCCGGACCCGTGGGTCCGCTCGACGACGGCCCCGGCGCCGACCTCGACGTCGGTCAGCGTGCAGTCGGGGCCGACCACGGCGCCGGTGGCGACCCGCGTGGTGCCGTGCAGCTGGACGCCGGGGCGCAGCGTGACGTCCTGCTCCAGCTCGACGTCGGCGTCGACCCACGTCGTGGCCGGGTCGACGACGCTCACCCCGGCGAGCATCCAGCGCCGCAGCGTGCGCCGGTTCGCCTCCGCGGCCAGCTCGGCGAGCTGGGCGCGGTCGTTGACCCCGCGGATCTCCCACTCGTCGGTGAGCGCGAGCGCCTCGACGCGACCGCCGGCGGCGCGCACGAGGGCCAGGACGTCGGTCAGGTAGACCTCGCCGGCGGCGTTGTCGCGGCCGACCCGCCCCAGGGCGGCGCGCAGCGCCGCGACGTCGAAGGCGTAGATGCCGGAGTTCACCTCGCGCACCGCGCGCTGGGCCTGCGTCGCGTCCTTCTGCTCGACGATGGCGCTGACGCCGGCGTCGTCGCGCAGCACGCGGCCGTAGCCGGTGGGGTCGTCGAGCTCGGCCGTCAGGACCGTCATGGCGTTGCCGCCCGCGACGTGGGCCGCGGTGAGGTCGCGCAGGGTGGCCCCCGACAGCAGCGGCACGTCGCCGTAGGTGACCAGCACGGTGCCGGTGAGGTCGGCGGGCAGGGCCTGCAGGCCGCACTGCACGGCCCGGCCGGTGCCGGGGACGTCGTCCTGCAGCGCGACGACGGCGGCGCCGTCCTGCGCGGTGACGGCCGCGGCGACCCGCTCGGCCTGGTGGCGCAGGACGACGACGAGGTGCTCGGGGCCGACCTCGCGGGCCGCGCGCAGCGCGTGACCGACCAGGGGGCGCCCGCCGAGCGGGTGCAGCACCTTGGGCGTCGAGGACCGCATCCGCGTCCCCTCCCCCGCGGCGAGCACGACGACGGCGGCGGGGACGGGGGTGGGGGACGGGCGGGCTGGCTGTGCGGTGGTCACGCGGGGCGCGCTCCTCGCGGCTCGTCCGGCCGGCTCGTCCGGGTCCTGGTGGGCCCGGGGGGTCGAGCGGCCGGTGGCGTCGACGGACAGGGGCGAGGATATCCGCCGCGCGCGCCGCGCCGGACCACCGGCCACGCAATCGGCGGACGGCCGCGGACGCGGCCCCGCGCTCCCGGGAGAGGATTCGAACCCCTACTGGACGGGACCAAAACCCGCCGTGCTGCCGTTACACCACCCGGGACGGCCCCGCGCCGTTCGGGCCGCGAGCACCGTGCCCGCCCATCCTGCCAGCTCCCCCGGCCCGGGCCGGACACCCGTCCGGCAGGATGGGACCGTGCCCGCCACCCGTCCCCGCGCCCGCATGACCGGCGGGGAGCGCCGGGAGCAGCTCATCGGCGTGGGCCGCTCGCTGTTCGCCGCCAAGGGCGTCGAGGGCACGACCGTGGAGGAGATCGCCGCCGCCGCGGGGGTCTCCAAACCCGTGGTGTACGAGCACTTCGGCGGCAAGGAGGGGCTGTACGCGGTCGTCGTCGACCGCGAGATAGCGGCCCTGCTGGGGTCGATCACCCGGGCCCTGTCCGGCCGGGGGTCACCGCGGACGCTGCTGGAGCGGGCGACCGTCGCGCTGCTCGACTACATCGACGCCTCCACCGAGGGCTTCCGGATCCTGGTCCGCGACTCCCCCGTCACCCAGCCCACCGGCACCTTCGCCAGCCTCATCTCCGACATCGCGCGGCAGGTCGAGCACCTGCTGGTCGACGCCTTCGCCGCCCGCGGGTACGCCCCCGAGCGCTCGGGCATGTACGCCCAGATGCTCGTGGGGATGATCGCGGTGACCGGGCAGTGGTGGCTGGACACCCGCGAGCCGGGCAAGGAGGAGGTCGCCGCGCACCTGGTGAACCTGGCCTGGAACGGCCTGACCGGGCTGGAGCCGGAGCCGCGGCTGTCCGCCCGGGCGCGGGTCGCCGACGCCCGGGACGGCGAGCACTAGGGTCGCGCTGTGACGAACGAGACGGCGGGCAGCGACGAGGTCGACCTCATCGTCGCCGCGTGGCGGCGCGAGGCCCCGCAGCTCGACGTCGAGCCGCTGGAGGTCCTGTCCCGCGTCGCCCGGCTGGCCCGGCACCTGGACCGGTTGCGCCGCGACGCGTTCAGCGCGCACGAGCTGGAGACGTGGGAGTTCGACGTCCTGGCCGCGCTGCGCCGGGCCGGCGCCCCGCACGAGCTGTCCCCCGGCCAGTTGCTGGTGGAGACGCTGGTGACGAGCGGCACGATGACCAACCGCGTCGACCGGCTGGTGCGCCGCGGCCTGGTGGACCGCCGCCCCGACCCCGACGACGGGCGCAGCATCCGGGTGCGGCTGACCGCGGACGGCGCGGCGGTCGTGGACGCGGCGCTGGCCGACCTCGTGGAGGCCGAGCACCGGATGCTGGACGTCCTGGGACGCGAAGAGCGCCGAGCACTCGCGACGCTGCTGCGTCGGGTGTCGGCGCCCTTCGAGGGGTGAGGCCGCGGCGGCTGGGCCGTCAGTAGGCCCCGCGGCCGCGGAGCACGGCCCCGGCGGTCTTCCACAGGATCATGAAGTCGAACGTGAAGGACCAGTTCTCGACGTAGCGGACGTCGAGGCGGACCGACTCGTCCCAGTCGAGGTCGGAGCGGCCGTTGATCTGCCACAGCCCCGTCAGGCCCGGCTTGACGAGCAGGCGGCGACGCATGTCGTAGCCGTACTCGTCGACCTCCTTCTGCAGCGGCGGGCGCGGGCCGACCAGCGACATCTCGCCGCGGACGACGTTGATGAGCTGGGGCAGCTCGTCGAGGGAGTAGCGGCGCAGGACGCGGCCGATGCGCGTGATGCGCGGGTCGACCTTCATCTTGAACAGCACGCCGTTGCCGTCGGTGGAGTCGCGCAGGTCGATGAGCAGCTTCTCCGCGTCGGTGACCATCGAGCGGAACTTCATCATCGGGAAGGTCTTGCCGTCCTTGCCGACGCGCTGCTGCTGGAAGAAGACCGGGCCCTTGCTGTCGAGCTTGATGGCGACCGCCAGGGCCAGGAACAGCGGGCTGAGCACGACCAGGGCCAGGCCGGCGCTGACGCGGTCGACGGTGGTCTTGGCCAGCCGGCGGACGCCCTCGAGCTCGGGGCGCTCGACGTGCAGCAGCGGCAGGCCGCAGACGGGGCGGATCGCGACGCGCGGCCCGATGACCTCGGTCAGGGCGGGGGCGACGACGAGGTCGGCGCGGGTGGCCTCCAGCTCCCAGCCGAGGCGGCGCAGGCCCGGGCCGTCGAGCTCGGGGCAGGCGGTGACGGCCACGACGTCGGCGTCCACGCTCGTCACGGCGTGCCGGACGTCGTCGAGGCTGCCGATGACCGGGATCCCCAGGGCGCGCAGCTCGGCGTCCTCCTCGGCGGTGCCGCGGCCGCCGGGGACGCAGGCCCCGACGATGCGCATGCCGTGGTAGCTGGCGCGGTGCAGCTGGCGGGCCATGCCGGCGACGGCGGCGCGGTGGCCGACGGCGACGACGGTCTGGCTGGCCTCGCCGCGGGTGCGGCGGGCGTGCAGCTGCTGGCGCAGCGCGTACCGGCCGATGAGGGTCAGGAAGATCGCGATGGGGAAGGCCACCACGACGTACCCGCGGGCGATCTCCAGCCCGAAGGCCCAGGAGCTGGTGCCGACGAGGGCGACCACCGCCAGGCCCGCGGTCAGGACGCGGTGGAACTCCTCCGACCCGACCCCGAGGAAGCGGGGCTCGTAGGTGCGCAGGGCGCCCATCGCCACGACCCAGATGACCGGCAGCAGGACGGCGCACGCGACGACGGCCCGGCCGGAGGTGGTGGCCAGGTCCGCCGGGGAGTCGTTGAAGCGGGCGAAGAACCCGACGAAGGCGGCGAAGGCGGCGGCCAGCGCGTCGACCGCGACGATCTTCTGGACGTAGGTGCGCTGCCAGGCGGGCGTGCGCTCGGCGAGGCCGAGGGCGGTGCGCTGGCGGGGGACGAGCAGACGCTCGCGACGCACGGCGTCCGCGGTCTCGTCCGCCGGTGAGGTGCCGAGGAGCTGGTCCTCCAGCTCACCCGGTGACGTTCTGGTGCCGGGCACGTCGCTGATGCTCAAAGTCCCCCCTGGACTGGTGCGTCGCCCGCCGGACACCGGGGGCGGCACCCGCGGTCCACGCCCCCACGGGACCACCGGTGCGTGGCAGAGAGTAGTAGACAGCCACCCGAACGACGCAAGAGGTGACAGCCGCTGTCACGCTCAGAGCGCAGTATTCGACCGGTTGGCCTCACCCGTTCGACGCAATGGTCACCCACCGCTGCGGAGAGTGATCAAAGTCGCGCGTGATCGCCTCCCCGCCGGAGACCTACCCTGGTGCGGTGGCACACCTGCTCGGCGGCGAAGCGCTCCGTCTCGAACACCCCACCCGCGTCGTCTTCGAGTCGATCACCCTCGGCGTCGACGAGGGCGACCGCATCGGCGTCGTCGGGCGCAACGGCGACGGCAAGTCCAGCCTCCTCGGGCTGCTGTCGGGCCGGGTCGAACCCCACGGCGGCCGCGTCACCCGCCGCGGCGGCGTCAGCGTCGGCGTCCTGGACCAGAGCGACGACCTGGACCCGGCGGCCACCGTGGGGCACAGCGTCGTCGGCGACCTCGACGAGCACGTGTGGGCCGGCGACCCCAGGGTCCGCGACGTCATCGCCGGCCTCGTCGCCGACATCGCCTGGGACGCCCGCGTCGGCGACCTGTCCGGCGGCCAGCGCCGCCGCGTCGCGCTCGCGGCCGTCCTCATCGGCGACTGGGACGTGCTGCTCCTCGACGAGCCCACCAACCACCTCGACGTCGAGGGCATCGCCTGGCTCGCGACCCACCTCAAGGGTCGCTGGGCGGCCGGCGCCGGCGCCCTGCTCGTCGTCACCCACGACCGGTGGTTCCTCGACGAGGTGTGCACCACCACGTGGGAGGTGCACGACCGGGTCGTCGAGCCCTTCGAGGGCGGGTACGCCGCCTACGTCCTGCAGCGCGTCGAGCGCGACCGGCAGGCCGCCTCGGCCGAGGCCAAGCGGCAGAACCTCATGAAGAAGGAGCTGGCCTGGCTGCGCCGCGGCGCCCCCGCGCGCACCTCCAAGCCGAAGTTCCGCATCGAGGCCGCCAACGAGCTCATCGCCGACGTCCCCCCGCCGCGCGACCGGGTCGAGCTGTCCCGGCTGGCCACCGCCCGCCTCGGCAAGGACGTCGTCGACCTGCTCGACGTCGGCGTCTCCTACGGCGACAAGGAGGTGCTGCGCGACGTCGAGTGGCGCATCGCCCCCGGTGAGCGCACCGGCATCCTGGGGGCCAACGGGTCCGGCAAGTCGACGCTGCTGTCCCTGGTCGCCGGCACCCTGCAGCCGACGTCGGGACGGGTCAAGACCGGCTCGACCGTGCGGATCGGGATCCTCGACCAGCAGGCCCGCGAACTGGCCGACATCGCCGGCGACCGCGTCCGCGAGGTCCTCGCCCGCACGCGGACGACCTTCCAGATCGACGGCAGGGAGATGACCCCGGCGCAGCTGCTCGAACGGCTGGGGTTCGCCCGCGAGCACCTGTCCGCCCGCGTCGGCGACCTCTCCGGGGGCCAGGCCCGGCGGCTGCACCTGCTGCTGGTGCTGCTGTCCGAGCCGAACGTCCTCATCCTCGACGAGCCGACCAACGACCTCGACGTGGACATGCTGGCCGCGATGGAGGACGTGCTGGACACCTGGCCGGGCACCCTCGTCGTCGTCTCGCACGACCGGTACTTCGTCGACCGCGTCACCGACCAGCAGTACGCCGTCCTGCAGGGCCGGCTGCGCCACCTGCCCGGCGGCTTCGAGGAGTACCTGCGGCTGCGCGCCGCGGCCGACGGTGCGGCCGCGGCCACCGGCGGGCAGCCGGCCCGGCCCGCGGAGCCGGCCGGGCTGAGCGGGGCGCAGCTGCGGGCGGCGCAGAAGGAGATGACGGCCGCCGAGCGCCGCCTCGACAAGCTGACGGGCGAGATCGAGGCGGTCCACCGGAAGATGGCCGAGGCCGACCCGTCCGACTACGAGGGGACGATGCGGCTCGCCGAGGGGCTGCGGGCGCTGGAGGCCGAGATCGCGACCCTGGAGGAGCGCTGGCTGGAGCTGTCCGAGCTCGTGGCGTAGACCCACCGCGGTCCGCCGCGGGACCGTCACGGGGCGGGAGGGTTTCTGGCATGCTCCCCCGGGTGAGCACGGAACCGTCCCGCTCGGGCGACCGGCTGCGCCAGCGCGACGACGCCTGGCGCCGCCTCGCCGCGGCCGAGCGGGACCTGGCCACCGCCGACGGGCGGGCGCGCCTGGCCCACGGCTCCCTGGCCGAGGCGGAGTTCGTCGTCTGGGCCGAGGAGCAGCGGCAGCTCTCCGAGCACGCCGACCGGTGGTGGGCGCGCCTGCGGTTGCGCCACGACCAGCGGCGGCGGCTGCGGCGCGTCACCGCCGAGCGGGTCCGCCGCGAGCACGCGCACGAGGCGGCCACCGCCGACCTGCGGCGGGCCGTGCAGCGCCGCGACGAGGCCGAGCACGAGCTGCGGTCCTTCGACGCGCTCTGAGGCCCCTCCCGGCGGCGGACGCCCTCAGGCCACGGCCTCCAGCACCCGGGCACCGGGGACGGGACCGGACGCGACCCGCACCCGCTCGGCCCCGACCACGGCGGTCAGGTCGCGGGCCAGGTCCTGCGCGGCGGCGGCCGAGGACGCCAGCAGCGCGACGGTCGGACCGGAGCCGGAGACGACCCCGGCCACCGCCCCGGCCCGCTGCCCCGCGCGCAGCGTCCGGGTCAGCTCCGGGGCCAGCGAGCAGGCCGCCTCGGCCAGGTCGTTGGACAGGGCCGCGCCCAGCACCGCGGGGTCCCCGCTGCGCACGGCGAACTCGACGGCCTCGAGCCGGTCGTCGTCGGCCGGGTCGCTCCAGCCCCCCAGCGCTCGCAGCCGGTCGCACTCGCCGTACACGGCCGGGGTGGACAGCCCCGCGGTGCCCAGCACGAACACCCACGAGAACCCCGCGGTCGTCAGGACCGGGACCAGGTGCTCGCCGCGGCCGGTGCCGACGGCGGTGCGCCCGTGCAGGCCGAAGGGGACGTCGGAGCCCAGCTCGGCCCCGAGGGCGGCCAGCCCGTCCAGGCCGGTCCGCAGCTGCCACAGCGCGTCGCACGCCACCAGCGCCGCCGCCGCGTCGGCCGACCCCCCGGCCATGCCGCCGGCGACCGGGACGCCCTTGCGCACGTGCAGGTGGACGGGCTCGTCCAGGCCCGCGCGGTCGGCGAGGGCGCGCGCGGCGCGCAGCGCGAGGTTGGACCCGTCGAGGGGGACGCCGGACACGTCGGTCCCGTCGACGGCCTCCACCGAGACGCCCCAGCGCCCGGCCGGGGTGGCGGTGACCTCCTCGAACAGCGACACGGCCTGGAAGACGGTGACGAGGTCGTGGTAGCCGTCGGGCCGCAGCGGGCCCACCCGCAGCAGGAGGTTCACCTTGGCGGGGGCCTGCGCGGTGACGGAGGCGCCCGCCGCCGGGCCGGGCACCGTCAGGACTCCTTCGCGGCGGCCGCGACGCGGGCGAAGTCCTCGACCGCGAGCTGCTCGCCGCGGGTGGAGGGGTCGACGCCGGCGGCCCGCAGGACGTCCTCGGCGCGCGCCGGGGACCCGGCCCACGTCGCCAGGGCCGCGCGCAGCGTCTTGCGCCGCTGGGCGAAGGCCGCGTCGATCACGGCGAAGACCTCCTCGCGCGTCGCGGACGTCGGCGGCGCCGGGCGGCGGGTGAAGGCCACCAGGCCGGAGTCGACGCGCGGGACGGGCCAGAACACCGGCGGGGGCACGGCCCCGGCCCGGCGGGCCTCGGCGTACCAGGCGGTCTTGACGCTGGGGACGCCGTAAGTCCGGCTGCCCGGGCCGGCGACGAGCCGGTCGGCGACCTCGGACTGGACCATGACGACGCCGCCGCGCAGCGTGTCGAAGCGCTGCAGCATCGTCAGCAGCACCGGGACCGCGACGTTGTAGGGCAGGTTGGCCACGAGCGCCGTGGGCGGCGGGCCGGGCAGGTCGGTGACCTGCAGGGCGTCGGACAGGACGACCTCGAAGGTCGCGCCCGCCCGGGCCCGCTCGGCCAGGGTCGTCGGCAGCTCCGCCGCGAGGACCGGGTCGATCTCCACGGCCACGACCCGGTCGGCGACCTCGAGCAGGGCCAGGGTCAGCGACCCCAGCCCGGGGCCGACCTCGACGACGACGTCGTCGGCGGTCAGGTCGGCGACCCGCACGATGCGCCGCACCGTGTTGGCGTCGACGACGAAGTTCTGGCCGAGGGTCTTGGTCGGCCGGACGCCGAGACGTCCCGCGAGGTCGCGGACGTCCCGGGCCGACAGGAGGGAGCTCAGAGCTTCTTGCCGCACACGGGCCATTGTCCGGCACCGGCGCGCTGGTAGAGGAGCTTGGCGCGGTACGTCTGCTCGTCGGCGGACGCCTGGCTGGGCAGACCGCTGCCGCCGACGGCCTTCCACGTCGCGACGGAGAACTGGTACAGGCCGTGGTACTTGCCGCTGGCGGACACGATCGAGGGGTTCGCGCCGGACTCGCACTTGGCCAGCGCGCCCCAGTTGAGCCCGTCGGCGCCGCCGACCGAGCCCCCACCGCCACCGGAGGCGGCCGGGGCGGCCGCGACGGGGCGGGCCTTGGTGCCGACCTGCACGACCTCCTCGACGGGGGCCGCGTCGACGACCTCGCCGGTCGCGACGTGCTCGGAGCGGACGCCGTCGCGGAACACGTCGGCGTAGGTGACGGTCTTGGAGCCGTCGACGCCGGCGGTGACGACCTTCTTCTCGCCCGTGAACAGCTGATCGGTCTGCTCGGTGCGGCTGCCGTGGCCGATGGCGACGGTCTCGGTGCTGGTGGAGCGGTCGATCCGCACGACGGTGACGGTGGTGCCCGCGGTGAGCGGGTCGGCGCCGGCGTGGGACAGCTCGTCGCCCTCGCGCATCGTGACGCCGGCCTCGGCGAGCAGCTCGTCGACGCTGCCGGCGGTGCTGGTCAGCGGGCGGGACTGCCCGTCGGCGACGACGGTGACGGCCTTGGGGGTCGTCACGTCCAGGGCCAGGCCCTGCCGGCCCAGCGGCTCGGAGCGGGAGGCGGACAGCTTGGCGCCGTCGGCGCGGACGTCGAGGTCGGCCAGGGCGGCGTCGACGGTCTGGGCGGTGGTCCAGTAGGTCTTGGTCTCACCGTCGACGGTGAGGGTGAGCTGGCGGCCGTAGCGGACCACGACGGTCTGCCCGTCGGCGAGCTCGGTGTCCACGGCCGGGGCGACGAGGTCGTGCTCGCCGACGGTGATGCCCTGGTCCTGCAGGAGGTCGGCGACGGTCCCGCCGAAGGCGCTGGCCTGCGTGCGCTGGCCGTCCGCGTCGATCACGACGTCCTTGTCGAGGGCGGTGAAGGCCACGGCGCCGCCGACGACGGCGGCCAGGCAGGTGCCCCCCGCGACGAGGCGGACGGTGCGGGAGGTGCGGCGGACGGCGTGGGCGAGCGGGAACGGCACGGAGGATCCTTCGACGATGTGCCCGGGCACGAGAACCGGACTCCGGCCGCGCCTGGAGGGACCCCCGTCCCCACGCGCGCACCTCGTGGTCCGGCCGTCTCGATCCGGCCGACAGGAGCGGACCGTAACCGCTCCGAGACCTCTTCGACAAACCGCCGTGATCGCTTGACCGCCCGGACCGCTCCGGACGGGCCGGACCGGGGCGGTGTGACGCGACTCACCAGGGGCCGTAGACGGCCTCGGTGGTGGCGGCGATCGTGGCGCACAGCTCGTCCAGGTCCGCGCCGAGGGTGGCGGCCATGGACCGCACCGTCAGCGGCACCAGGTACCCCGCGTTGGGCCGGCCGCGGTGCGGCGTCGGCGTCAGGTACGGGGCGTCGGTCTCCACCATCACCCGGTCCCGCGGCGCGGCCCGCAGCGCCTCGCGCAGCGGTTCGGCGTTCTTGAAGGTGACGGTCCCCGCGAACGAGAGGTAGTAGCCCGCCTCGGCGCACTCGCGGGCCATCGCCGCGTCGCCGGAGAAGCAGTGGAACACCGTCCGCTCCGGGGCCCCCACCTCCCGCAGGACCGCCAGGACGTCCTCGTGGGCGTCGCGGTCGTGGATCTGCAGGGCCAGGCCGAGGTCCTTGGCCAGCTGGACGTGCGCGCGGAACGACTCCTGCTGGACCCCGGCGCCGTCGGGTCCGGTGCGGAAGTAGTCCAGCCCGGTCTCCCCCACGACCCGGACCCGGGGGTGGCGGGCCAGCTCGGCGATCTCGGCGAACGCGGCGTCGAACTCCCCCGCCGCCACGAGGCCGGGGACCTCGTTGGGGTGCAGCGCGACGCCGCCGAGCAGCTGCGGGTGGCGGTCGAGCGCGGCGACGGTCCAGCGCGCCGCGGCCAGGTCGCAGCCGATCTGGACGCTGCGCGGCACCCCCGCCGCCGTCGCCGCCGCCAGCAGCGCCTCGACGTCCTCCTCGGTCTCGGAGTCGAGGTGGGTGTGGTTGTCGACGACGGGGACCGCGAGCGGCTCGGGGGCGGGGGGACGGGCGGACCTCACTTCTGCAACCGTGCCAGTTCCTCCTCGACGACCGCGGCGACGTCGAGCTTGGTGAAGATCGGCGTCGGCGCGGCCACCGGGGTGCCCGGCACGATCGGGTGCGGGGCCCACTGCGGCAGGGTCTCGCCCCGCCGGTAGTCCCCGGTCAGGATCGGGTACGGGCGGCCGTCGTCGAGGTCGGTGACCTCGCGCAGCTCCGGCAGCGGGGAGACGGTGCCGGTGCCGCCGAACGCCTCGTGCACCTTCTGCGCCGAGTGCGGCAGGTACGGCGACAGCAGGGTCCGGCAGTCCGAGACGGCCTGCGCGGTGACGTGCAGGACGGTCCGCATCCGCTCGGGGTCGGAGTTCTTGATCTTCCAGGGCTCCTGGTCGGTCAGGTACTTGTTGACCTCCCCGACGATCCGCATCGCCTCCCCCAGCCCGGCGCGCTGGCGGTGGTGCTCGATGAGGTCCCCGACGGCGCCGAACCCGGCGCGGGTGGTCTCCAGCAGCGCGCGGTCGGCGTCGGTGAGCTCACCGGCCGCGGGGACCTCCCCGACGTTCTTCGCGATGAGCGAGGCCGTCCGGTTGACGAGGTTCCCCCAGCCGGCGACGAGCTCGGACGTCGCGCGGGTCGCGAACTCCTGCCAGGTGAAGTCGGAGTCGTTGTTCTCCGGGCCGGCGGCGGAGATGAAGTACCGCAACGCGTCCGGCTGGTAGCGGGCCAGCACGTCGCGGACGTAGATGACGACGCCGCGGCTGGAGGAGAACTGCTTGCCCTCCATGGTGAGGAACTCGCTGGCGACGACCTCGGTGGGCAGGTTGAGGTTCCCGAACACCCCCGGTTCCCCGCCGTGCGCACCGCGGCCGTCGTAGGCCAGCAGTTCGGCGGGCCAGATCTGGGAGTGGAACGTGATGTTGTCCTTGCCCATGAAGTAGTACGACTCCGCGGACGGGTCGGTCCACCACGCGCGCCAGGCGTCGTCGTCACCGGACCGGCGGGCCCACTCGACCGACGCGGACAGGTACCCGATCACCGCGTCGAACCAGACGTAGAGCCGCTTGGCCGGGTTGTCCTCCCAGCCGGCGAGCGGGACCGGGATGCCCCAGTCGATGTCGCGGGTCATGGCCCGCGGCTTCATGTCCTCGAGGAGGTTCTTCGAGAAGTTCAGGACGTTCGGCCGCCAGCGACCCGTCTCGGCGCGCCCCTGCAGCCACGACCCGAGCGCGTCGGCCACGGCCGGCAGGTCGAGGTAGAAGTGCTCGGTCTCGACGAACACCGGCGTCTCGCCGTTGATGCGGCTGCGGGGGTTCTTCAGCTCGATGGCGTCGAGCTGGTTGCCGCAGTTGTCGCACTGGTCCCCGCGGGCGCCGTCGTACCCGCAGATCGGGCAGGTGCCCTCGACGTAGCGGTCGGGCAGGGTGCGGCCGGTGGACGGCGAGATCGCGCCCATGCCCTTCTTCGCCACCATGTAGCCGTTGCGGTGGACGGTGCGGAACATCTCCTGCACGACCGCGTAGTGGTTGGCCGTCGTGGTGCGGGTGAACAGGTCGTAGGACAGCCCCAGGCCCTGCAGGTCCTCGGTGATGACGCGGTTGTACCGGTCGGCCAGGCCCTGCGGGGTCAGCCCCTCCTGCTCGGCCTGCACGAGGATCGGCGTCCCGTGCTCGTCGGTGCCCGAGACCATGAGGACGTCGTGACCCGCCATCCGCATGTACCGGCTGAACACGTCGGAGGGGACGCCGAAACCGGCGACGTGGCCGATGTGACGGGGGCCGTTGGCGTAGGGCCAGGCCACGGCAGACAGGACGTGGGTCATGCGGTGAGTCTATTGGCCCGACCGACGGGCACGGGGTGTCGCGAGCCCGCTACGGTCGGTCCGTGCAGGACCTGGGGAGCGACCGAGCGGACAGCCGGCTGGTCAACGTCGTCGTCGACGCGGTCGACCCCGTCCCGCTCGCGCACTGGTGGCGCCAGGCCCTGGAGTGGCGGATGGGGTACGCCGACCGGTTCGAGACCGACGTCGTCCCGCCCGAGGGCGAGCCCGGGGTGGACCTGGTCTTCCTGCCCGGCGCCGGCCCCAAGACGGGCCCGAACCGGGTGCACCTGGACCTGGACTCCTCCTCCCCCGCCGACCAGCGCGAGACGGTCGCGTACCTGCTCGACCTCGGCGCCCGGCCGGCCGACGTCGGCCAGGGCGACGTCCCGTGGGTGGTGCTGGCCGACCCCGAGGGCAACGAGTTCTGCGTCCTGGACCCGCGGCCGGAGTACGAGGGCACGGGGCGGGTCGCCTCCGTCGTCTGCCTGGCGCAGGACCCGCAGGCCCTGGCGGGGTTCTGGGCCCCGCTGGCCGGGATGCGCCCGGTGCGCTCCTCCGCGCGGGTCGCCGCGCTGCGCGGTGACGGCGGCCCCTTCCTGGAGTTCGTCGCCTCCCCGACCCCGCACCGGGTGAAGAACCGCTGGCACCTGGACGTCCGCGCGACCGCGACCGGCCCGGGCCGCGACCGGGTCCTGTCCCGGGCGCTGGACGCCGGGGCCCGGCCCGTCGACGTGGGGCAGGGCCCCGGGGTCGGGTGGACGGTGCTGGCCGACCCCGAGGGCAACGAGTTCTGCGTGCTCGCCGGGGTCGTCGGCTAGCGGCGCGGGGCCGGGCGCCGCTTCGGCAGGAGCTTGCCCACGGCCAGCACGGCGAAGGTCAGGGTCGTGGCGGCCACGACGACCTGCAGCGCGTCGGTCGCCCCCGACCACAGCAGGGTCGCGGTGCTCAGCCCCCCGGCGCTGCTCACCAGGCTGATGTTCCCGTACACGTCACACGCTCCTCAGCGTCGCGGGATCCGCGGTGACGTGGTGCCACCGGGCCTCCCGTCCTCTCAGCAGGTCCGTCAGGGAACGGACGAAGACGGCCTGGATGAAGGCGTCGTAGACCAGCTCCACCACCAGCGGGGCCGCGACCAGCCTCGCCGCCGGGCCCCCGCGCCACACCGTCACGAGCCGTTCGGCGAGGAAGACCAGACCCACCGAGGACCACAGCGGCGTCACCCCGAAGTCGAGGCCGGGGTCGAGCGCGATCACGAGCAGCAGCAGCAGGTACAGCTGGAAGGCCACCACGCCGACGCCGATGCCCAGCTGCTGCCCCCAGTACCGCAGCGTCGTGCGCGTGAGGCCGTAGTGGCGCAGGTTCTCCAGCGCACCGCGCTGCCAGCGCAGTCGCTGGCGCCACAGGTCGCCCCAGGTCGGCATGATCTCCGTGGTGACGACGCACTCGGGCGGCGACGTCATGCGCCACCCCAGCGTCTTGAGGGCGAGGGTGAGCTCGTTGTCCTCGGTGAGCGCCAGGGTGTCGTAGACGTGGCCCGGCCGTCCCGGGATCGTCGTGCCGCGCTGCTCGGCGACCTGGCGCAGCGCCCGGGAGCGGAACAGCGTCCCCGTGCCCGTCAGCACCATGACCCGGCCGGTGCGGGCGATCTCCCGCCCGTAGCGGGTGTACTCGTTGCGCTGCAGCTGGCCCAGCAGGCCCGCACCCCGGTCCCCGTAGAAGATGCCGCCGGCTGCGCCGATCCGCTCATCGGACTCCAGGGACCGGGCGGCCGCCTCCAGGAAGCGCGGCGACAGCACGGTGTCGGCATCCATGACGAGCACGAGGTCGTCGTCGGCGAGGTCGGGCCGCGCCGCGGCGGCGGCCCGGCGGTCCGACCGGGCGCGGCGGTCCGCACCGGTCCCCTCGTCCTGCGCCGCGCCCCGGCGCGAGGCGCCGCTGCGCCGGAACCGCGCCGCGAAGGCCTGGTTCAGGGCGCCGGCCTTCTTGTCGGTGTTCCCCTCCGTCTCGAACACCTCCGCACCCGCGGCGCGGGCGATGACCGCGGTGTCGTCGGTGCAGTTGTCGCAGACGACGACGACGCGGTCGGGGCGGCGGGTCTGCTGCTGCAGGGCGCGCAGGGTGCTCGCGAGCTGGGCTGCCTCGTCGTGGGCAGGGATCAGGACGACGATGGCGGGTGCCAAGGGGACCTCCGGGGGACGCGGCCACCTGAGGGCCGGCTGACCTCCCGATCGTCACCCCTCGTGACCGTGCGCCGTCTCGTCCCGGGGCGGAACCACCCGTCCGGCGGGCCGGTCGGAACCGCCCGGCGCACCCGTCCGGGGGACGGCGCCGCCCGCGCCCCTCAGGGCAGGAGCAGCACCTTGCCGGTGGTGCGCCGCCCCTGGAGCTCCTCGTGGGCCCGGCGCGCCTCGGCCAGGGGGTGGGTGTGCCCGACCCGGACGTCGAGGCGCCCGGCCGCGACCCAGCCGAGCAGCTCGTCGGTGCGCGCGAGCAGCTCGGCCCGGTCGCGGGTGTAGGACGCCAGGGTGGGCCGGGTCAGGAACAGCGACCCCTTCGCGTTGAGCCGCTGGACGTCGAAGGGCGGCACCTGCCCGCTGGACCCGCCGAACAGCACCATCAGCCCCCGCGGCCGCAGCGCGTCCAGGCTCGCGTCGAAGGTGTCCTTCCCGACGCTGTCGTAGACGACGTCCACGCCGGCGCCGCCGGTGAGCTCGCGGGCCCGGGCGGTCGACCCGTCGTAGCCGACGACGACCTCGTCGGCGCCGGCGGCCCGGGACAGCTCGGCCTTGGCCGGGGTGGAGACGGTCGTCACGACGTTCGCCCCGCGCAGCTTCAGCACCTGCGTCAGCAGCAGCCCGACGCCACCGGCCCCGGCGTGCACGAGCGCCCAGGTGCCCGGGCCGGCCGCGAAGGTGTCGGTGGCGAGGTAGTGGGCGGTCAGGCCCTGCAGGAGGACGGCCGCGGCGGTGGTCGCGTCGACGCCGTCGGGCACGGGCACGACCTCGTCGGCGGCGACGAGGACCTGCTCGGCGTAGCTGCCCGGCGCCTCCTTCCAGGCCACGAGCTGCCCGGGGGCCAGGCCTTCCACGCCCGCGCCGAGGGCGCGCACCCGCCCGGCGCCCTCGCTGCCCAGGACGGCGGGCAGGTCCAGCGGGTACACCCCGGAGCGGCGGTAGGTGTCGATGTAGTTGACCCCGGCGGCCTCCACGTCGACGAGGACCTGACCGGGCCCGGGCTCGGGCGCGGGGAGGTCGGTGACGGTGAGGACCTCCGGTCCCCCGGTCCGTTCGATCTGCACGGCTCGCACGGGGCGAGCCTGCCAGGGGGCCCGCGACGGCGCCCCTCAGCCCCCGGTGCTCTCCCGCACCACGAGCCGGCCGGTGACCGTCATCAGCCGCTCGGGGCCGTGGTGCCCGGCCAGCCGGTCGGCGAGCAGCCCCAGGGCGAGGTCGGCCATCTCCGAGCGGTCCAGCGCGATGGAGGTGAGCGTCGGCGCGCCGTAGCGGGCCTGCTCGACGTCGTCGACGCCGACGACGGCCACGTCCTGCGGGACCCGCAGCCCCCGCTCGCGCAGGGCGTGCATCGCGCCGAAGGCGACGAGGTCGTTGGCGGCGAAGATCGCGTCGACGTCGGGTCGGGCGGCCAGCAGTTCGCGCGCCCCGTGGTAGCCGTGCCGCAGCTCCCACTCCGGCAGCGGCCACAGCAGTTCGGGGTCGAAGGGCAGCCCCGCCCGGCGCAGGGCCCTGCGGTAGCCCTCGATGCGCTGGGCCACGACGGGCGGGCGCACCGCGTCCGCGGCCTTGTCGCCGAGGAAGGCGATGGTCCGCCGCCCCGACTCGGCCAGGTGGCGCACCCCGGTGTCGCCCAGGGCGACGGAGTCGATGGTCACCCGGTCGTAGCCGGACCCCTCGCCGTGCTCTCCGATGAGGACGGCCGGGGTGGAGTCGCGCCGCTGCGCGAGCTCGCCGACGGGCATGGTCAGGGGCACGAACACCAGCCCGTCGACCAGGCGGACGGGGAAGCCGCCGGCGACCTCGCGCTCGCGCTCGAGGTCGCCGTCGGTCTGCTCCACGAGCAGGGTCATGCCCCGCGACCGGGCGGCGGTCACCAGCGCGGAGGTCAGCTCGCCGTAGTAGGGGCTGGTGACGTTGGGCAGGGCGAGGGCCACCAGGCCGGTCCGGCCCTGCCGCAGCTGGCGGCCGATGCCGTTCGGGCGGTAGTCGAGCCGCTCGATGAACTCCTTGACCCGCTCCCGCATCTCGGGCCGCACGTGCGGGTGGTCGTTCACGACGTTGGAGACCGTCTTGATGGAGACACCGGCCGCTTCGGCCACGTCCCGCAACGTCGTCGGCCGCGCGGGGGTTCGCGACGGGGAGGGACCGGCAGGCACCGAGGCATTGTGCCACCGGTGCCTTGACGCCGTCGCCGGTTTCGCGTTCACTACTTCCAACGTTGCACTTGCAACGTTGGAAGTACAGCGCTGGCCGATCCAGGGCACGCCCCGGTGACCAGCTCCTCACACCGACGTGACGCGAACCAGGAGAGCCATCCGTGCGCACCGCCCGCCTCGCCCTCGACCCCGCCTTCACCGTGGGTCCGGTCCCCCGCCGGCTGTTCGGCTCGTTCGTCGAGCACATGGGCCGCTGCGTCTACACCGGGATCTTCGAGCCCGACCACCCCAGCGCCGACGAGGACGGTCTGCGCACCGACGTCCTGGAACTGACGAAGGAACTGGGCCCCACCGTCGTGCGCTACCCCGGCGGGAACTTCGTCTCCGGGTTCGAGTGGGAGGACTCCGTCGGCCCCCGCGAGGAGCGCCCCCGCCGCATCGACCGGGCGTGGCGCTCGGTGGAGACGAACCAGTTCGGCCTCGCCGAGTTCGACTCCTGGGCCCGCAAGGTCGGCACCGAGACCATGATGGCCGTGAACCTCGGCACCCGCGGCCTGCAGGAGGCCTGCGACCTGCTCGAGTACACCAACCTCGACTCCGGCACGAAGTTCTCCGAGCTGCGCCGGGCGCACGGCTCCAAGGACCCGTTCGACATCAAGCTGTGGTGCCTGGGCAACGAGCTCGACGGCCCCTGGCAGACCGGGCACAAGACCGCCGCCGAGTACGGCCGCCTCGCCGCCGAGACCGGCATGGCCATGCGCTCCATCGACCCCGACATCGAACTCGTCGCGGTGGGTTCCTCCAGCCGCTCGATGCCGACGTTCGGCGAGTGGGAGCAGACCGTCCTGGAGCTGTCCTACCACGCCGTCGACTACGTCTCGCTGCACGCGTACTACGAGGAGAAGCCGGGCGACACCAAGAACTTCCTCGCCTCCGCGGTCGACATGGACCTGTTCATCGAGCAGGTCGTCGCGACGGCGGACGCCGTGCGCGCCAAGGGGAAGCACTCCAAGAAGATCAACCTGAGCTTCGACGAGTGGAACGTCTGGTACCAGAGCCGGCCCCACCACGCCGAGGGCGTCCAGCCCTGGGACGTCGCCCCGCGCGTCATCGAGGACGAGTACTCCATCACCGACGCCGTCGTCGTCGGCACCCTGCTGAACTCCCTGCTGCGCCACTCCGACCGCGTCCACATCGGCGCCCAGGCGCAGCTGGTCAACGTCATCGGCCTGCTGCGCAGCGAGGCGGGCGGGGAGGCGTGGAAGCAGTCCATCGCCCACCCGTTCGAGCAGATGCGCAAGCTGGCCACGGGCAACGTCCTGCAGGTCGTCACCACGTCGGACACGTACGAGACCGGGAACTTCGGCGACGTCGACGTCGTGGACGCCTCGGCGACCTACGACGAGGAGACCCTGACCGTCTTCCTCGCCAACCGCGACCTGGAGGACTCCGCCTCCGTCGAGGTGCCGCTGCGCGGTTTCGGCGTCGACCGCCTCGCCGAGGCCAAGGTCCTCGCCGCGACCGAGGGTCAGGACCGGCACACCACCAACCGCGACGGGGACCACCAGCAGGTCGGCCTGCGCCGCCTCGACGACGTCACCGTCACCGAGGGCGTGGCCACCGTGGTGCTGCCCCCGCTGAGCTGGGCGGTCGTGCGGTTCCGCAAGGGCTGAGCCTCACAGCTCGGTGAGCCTGCGGCGCAGGAGCTCGGCCAGTTCGACCGACTCCCCGTCGCGGGCACCGCGCCCGACCTGCAGGGGCGGTTCGGCGGGGTCCACGTGGACCCGGCGGAACCGCCCCAGCAGCACCGGCGCGACGTCCAGCACGTAGTACCGCCCCGCCGCGTCCACCCCCAGCGAGCCGTTCGCCCGCAGGTACCAGCCCACGACGTCGGTGCGGCAGCGCACCGACCCCGCCCGCGCTCGCAGCGGACCGGGTTCGCGGCCCCGGCGGAGCAGCTCGGCCACGAACCCGCGCAGCATCTCCTGCGCCTGCGCCGTCTCCGCCGCCCGGGCCCGCTCCCACCACTGAGCGCTCACGCGCCCATCAGAGCAGCAGGTCCCCCGGCACCGCCAGCGGGCGCCACGCGGGCACCTCGTCGCCGGCCGCGGCCGGCACCAGCCCCGGCAGCCGGTCGGCCGCGACGAGCGGGCCGAGGTCGAGCTGCGTCAGGTCCCCGATGTCCTCCACCGGCACCTGGAACGTGCGGAAACCCCCGAGCTCGGGGACGTCCCGCGCCGCCGGCGCCCCCACGACCTGCTCCACCAGCGGGGTCTGGTCCAGCACGAACCCGACGGTGGCCAGCACCGACACCTCCTCGTCGGGGTCGAGGTCGGCCGGCTGCGGCAGCAGGAACGCGGCGATCTTGTAGAAGCGGCGCGGGATGCGCACCCCCCGGTACTCGGGGTCGTCGTCGGCGAAGACCGGGCCGGTCACCACGACGAGCCGCTGGTCCCAGCGCCGGGCGTGGTCCAGGACGTGGTCCTCCAGGCCCAGCCACAGCTCCGCCGACTGGTTGAACCGGGACGCCTGCGGGGCGGCGTTGGTGTACGCGAAGGTGTCCGCGTTCGCCGTCGGTGCCTGCGGGCCCCACACCGGGTCGCGGCGCCGCACCAGGTGACCGCGGTCGAAGTCGTTGCGGGCGTACAGCTCCGCGCCGGCCTGCTCGTCGGGGCCGATGCGGGGGTCGGTGAACCAGGCGTCGCCGCCGCGGTCCAGGTCGACCAGGGCGGCACCGTCGATCGCCACGACCGTCGCCGCGGCCAGGCGGCGGTCCGGCCGCTGCACGATCGAGAAGTTCGTGTACGGCAGGACCACGACCTCCGCGCCGTCCAGCGGTTCGGGCAGCGGGATCCACGGGCCGGGTGCGAGGAAGGACGGGTCGTACCCGGCCCGCCCCCGCAGGTCCGGCGCTCCCGCGCGGCTGATCCCCAGACCGGTCCCGGTGTCCGTGTCGCTCATCCCGGAAGCCTGCACCCGACCTCCGACACGCAGGGTGACGGGCGGGTGTCAGGTCAGCGCACGCTGCGCGAACACGTCCGCGGCGCGCCGCAGGTACCCCGCCGTCCCGGGGCCGAAGGCCTCGTAGGTCGCGCGGAACCGCTCGTCGTCGACGTACCCCTGCGTCAGGGCGCGGTACGCCGCCGCGTCGGGGGTCCAGAACACCGAGACCCACGCGTGGTGCCGGCGGACCAGCTCCTGCACCGCCGCGTCCTCGACCGCGTCCCCGCGGGCCGCCGCGGCGGCCAGCCCGGCCCCCACGGCCTCGTGCTCGGCCAGGTGGGCGCGCCGCCCCGCCTCGCCCAGCTCCCGCCAGGCGCGCTGCCCGTCCTCGTGGGCGGCGCGGCCCCAGCGCTCGACGACCTCCTCCTCGTACCGGCTCGCGTCGAACCCGTCGAACATCTCCTCCACGGTGAACCCCTCCCCCGTGCCCGGGCCCGCCAGCGTCCGGCGGACCGACCTCACCAGCCGCGCGATCCGCGCGGCCTCGTCCTCCAGCAGGGCCAGGTGCGCGGCCAGCGCGTCCTCCTCCCGCACCCGGGCGGCCAGGACGTCGCCGATCGCGGCCAGGCCCAGGCCCAGCTCGCGCAGCAGCAGGATCCGCTGCAGCCGCCGCAGCGACCCCTCGTCGTAGTACCGGTACCCGTTGGTGCCGGTGCGGGAGGCGGGCAGCAGCCCGATCTCGCCGTAGTGGCGCAGCGTCCGGCTCGTCGTGCCCGCCGCCCGCGCCACCTGCTGGATCGTCCACTCCCGTCCCACGTCCACGACGGTAGGAGTTGACGCAGCGGCAGGGTCAAGGCCCGCGGGGAACTCCCGTTCAAGTGCCGGGGCCGGTGGGCCGACACCATCGCTGAACGGTCGATCACGGACGGATCGACGGACGGATCGGAGGGTGGTACGTCGTGCCGGTGACCCGGGCCCACGCCCTGCTGCCCGTCCTGCCCGCGGACCTGCCGTCGCTGGAGGCGAGCCTGGAGCACCTCGTCGCCGCCGCCGACGAGAGCACCGCCGCGGGCGTGCCCACGACCCTGGTGCTGGCGACCAGCGCCGACCGCGGCGCCGTGGACGCCGTGCTGGCCAGCTGGGTGCCGCTGCTGAACCTGCTCGACGGCGTCGCCCTCACCGTCGAGCACCACCCGGGGGCGGGTTCGCGCGAGGAGCTGCGGTGGCGGTCCGCGCAGGCGCTCGCCGACCCCGCGACGGTGGTCCTGACCACGACGTGCGACGTCCTGGTGGCCCCGGACTGGGTCGTCGGGCACGTCCGGCACCACCGGGAGGGCGCCCGCGCCAGCACCGGGCCGGTGCGCGGGACCGGCGGGACGCACGCGCTGACCGCCAACCTCGCCGTGCGCGCGGACCTCCTGGCCGCGGTGCTCGCCGACCGGCGGCGGGTGCCGCTCGTGCACGCCCTGACCCCGCTGGTGGCGACCCCGCGGGTCACTCTCCCGGCGTCTCCCTGAGGTCCTCGGCGAGGATCGCGAGCAGGTCGCGGCGGGCCCTCTCCAGCACGTCCCCGGCGCGCCGGACGTCGGCCGGGCGGCCGGCCAGCTCGATCTGCTGGTAGGTCATCGCCAGGGCCCCGAGCTGGCGCCGGAAGGCGTGCGCCCGTTCGCGGTCCGGGCCGCCGTCGAGCGTCTCCCACGGCGGCGGGGTGTCCGCGTACTCGCGCTCGACGTGGGCGCGCCCCTCGTCGGTCAGCGTGAACCGCTTGGGGTCCGCGGGGTCGGGGGCGACCAGGCCCTCGTCCTGCAGCTGCTGCAGCAGCGGGTAGACGGACCCGGGGCTGGGCTTCCACTGCCCCTCGCTGCGACGGGCGACCTCGCCGATGATCCGGTACCCGTTGCTGGGGGCCTCGGCGAGCAGGACGAGCACCGCGGCCCGCACGTCCCCGCGCGGGCGGCGGCCGCCGCCGCGGCCGAAGCCCCCGCCGAAGCCCCCGCCGAACCCGCCGAACGGCCCGCCGCCGGGACCCCCGCGGCCGGGCTCGAAGCCGAACCCCGGGCCGAACCCGCCGAACGGCCCGCCGGGTCGGTGCCCCCGGGCGTGCTCGACGTGGCCGCCCCACATCCTCTGGAACCTGCCGCTCCTCATGGCCCACCTCCGCGTCATCGCGCGGCCGAGCGCCTCGCGATGCCTCGACGATATATCGCTATTGGTCGGACGTGAAGAGGTGGGCGCCCACGGGTCCCTCGGCCGCGGACCCGACGCGGGTGCGGTTCAGGACCGCGGGACGGCGACCCGTTCGCGGCGCGGGACGGGCGCGGTGAGGTCGATCGTGGCGGGCGCGCGCAGCCCCGGGAAGGCCTCGCGCAGGAACTCCCGGCTGCGCCGCGCGGCCTCGCGGTGCACCGGGTCGTGGTCGTACAGCTCGACGCTGACCCAGCCCTCGTACCCCGCGGCGAGCACGGCGCCCACGGCGCCGAAGTCGACGTCGCCGTCACCGGGCACGAGGTGGGCGTGCACCCGGTCGGCGATGTCCTCGACCTGCAGGTGCCGCGTGAACGGCAGGTGGCGCTCCAGCGACCCCAGGGCGTCGTCCTCGACGACGACGCAGTGCCCCAGGTCCTGGCTCAGCCACAGGTCCGGGCTGCCGGTGCGTTCCATGACGGCCGCCACCTCGGCGTTCGTCTGGTAGTGGAAACCCGGTTCGGGTTCGATGCCCAGCACCGTGCTGCCACGGGGCAGGCCGGCGGCGTCGAGGGCGTCGTGCAGGGTGTCCAGCAGGACCGCGAGCGCCTCGTCGAACCAGGCGTCCGCCTGCGCGGCGGGGACCTCCGGCCGCCGCCGCCCCGAGGAGAACACCACGAGGGGGACGCCGATGAGGACGCCGGCGCGGACCCCCCGCTGGAGCAGGTCCAGCCGGCGGGCCCGCTCGGCCGGGTCGGGGTCGACCAGGGCCGGCTCGAACGGGGAGTCGCTCAGCAGGTGCGGGTCGCCGGTCGCCAGGCTGCACGCGACCAGACCGGTGCGCTCCAGCGTGGCGCGCAGGCGGTCGGCGTCGGCGGCGCCGAACGTCCAGGGGTCGACGTGCTGGTGGTTCAGGGACAGCTCGATGCCGTCGTACCCCAGGTCGGCCAGGGTGCGGACGGCGTCGCCGACGTCCAGCGAGCGCAGGCCGTTGGCGTTGTAGGCCAGGCGGGTCGTCGAGGGCGGCGTGAGGGGCACGGGGACTCCTGGGTTCGAAGTGGCGCGCCGGGGCGACTCGGCCGGCGTGGTGCCGGCGTGACGGCGGTGTGACGGGTGGCGCGGTGGGGACGTCACGGTGGCCGGTCGCGACGGAACGGCGCGACGGGTCCCCTTCGCACGTAACCACGTCCGGCGCGCTCACGCACCGCGGGTGGACGGGTGAGGATCGTCACGGGGGTTTCGACGCGCGGCCCCCCCGGGCCGCGGGCACAGTGACTGCGTGCTCCTCATCCAAACCGCGGGTGACCGAGGTCAGCGGTGACCCCGTCGCCGACCGCCACCGGGACCGCCACCGGGACCGGCGCGGAACCCGACGCCGAACCCCGCCCGGAACTGCCCGGGACCGACGGCCCCGTCGTCGCCCCCACCACCCTCACCCTCCTGCGGGAGGTCGCCGACGTGAAGCGCCTGCGCGACGCCCGCGGCCCCGGGTCGCTCGCCGACCGCGCCTTCACCCGTTCCTGGCGCCTGCTGCTGCGGGACTGGTCCCCGAAACACGTGCAGCGGCTGGCCCTGCGCGAGGTCGCGCACGCCCTCGTCGCCGCGCGCCTCGCGGGCGTGGACGCCGGCGTGCTGGCCCAGGCCGGCCTGGACCGCGACCAGCGCCTGGACGTGCTGGGACGTGCCTTCGACGCCGTCACCGCCACCGCGCGGGGAGGTTTCGGCGACCTCGCCGACCTGCGCGCGGCCCTGGACCCCGACCCCCTCGACGAGGCGCTGCTGCCCGCGGCGCCGCCGTTCGTCGACGCCCTCGTCCGCCAGCCGCGCGCCGGGGCCACCCACCCCGACCTGCCGCGCGTGGTCGTCGAACCCCCCGAGAGCCACGGGGACCACTGCTTCGTCACCGCCGTGTACTCCGCGCTCGTCGCCCCCCGCTTCGGCGTCGGGCGGGGCACGGCGTTCCTCGTGGCGCTGGCCCACCACCTGCCCAACGGCGACCTGCCCGACGCCGGTTTCGGCGGTGAGGTCCTGCTCGGTGAGCACTACCTGCCCGTGCTGGCGGCCCTGGAGGAACGGTCCCTGCGGCAACTGCCGCTGGGCCTGGCCGGGTACCTGCGCGACCTGCTGCCGCAGCGGGAGACGACGGGCACCGCGATCGGGCGGACGTTCAACACCGCCGACGTCCTCGACCGCGTGCTCCAGGTGCACCACCACGCCCGCGCCGCCGCGTTCACCGCCGCCCAGGCCCTCGACGACCTGGACATCGTGCACCCCGGTGCCGTGCAGCAGTTCCAGCTCGGCGTGCTCGCCGGCGCCGGCATCCCCGTGCGCTGAAAACCCCCGATCGAGGAGTTCCGTGACCGTCCCCGCCCAGCACCCGGCCGAGCCCGACGAACGCACCGGCTGGGTCATCGCCGGCGCGGGCTGGGTCGCCCGCGACCACATGGCCCCCGCCCTGGCCGCCTCCGCCAGCAGCCGCGTCGTCGCCGTCGTCGACCGCGACCTCGAGGCCGCGCGGGCGCTCGCCGCGCGGTTCCCCGGCGCCGTCGCCCACGACGACCTGTCCGCCGCCTTCGCCACCCCCGGCGCCCGGATCGCCTACGTCGCGACCCCGAACCACGCCCACCGCGAGGTCGCCGTGGCCGCCGCGCAGGCCGGTCTGGCCGTGCTCTGCGAGAAACCCCTGGCCGCCGACCTCGACGACGCCGCCGCGCTCGTCGCCGGCTGCGAGGGCGCCGGGGTCGTCGCCGCGACGGCCTTCGACCAGCGGTTCCACCCCGCCCACGAGGTGATGGCCGCGATGGTGGCCCGCGGGGACCTGGGGACCGTGACGGCCGTCCGCATCGTCTACGCCTGCTGGCTGCCGCCGGGCTGGGCGCCGCCGGGCAGCACCACGGGCGACAACTGGCGCGTCGACCCCGTCCGCGCCGGCGGCGGGGCCTACGTGGACCTCGCCCCGCACGGCCTGGACCTCGTCGGGACCCTGCTGGGCGAGGACGTCGCCACGGCCACCACCCACCTGCAGCACCGCGTCCACGACTACGCCGTCGACGACGGTTCCGTCCTCGTCGGCAGCACGCCCTCCGGTGTGCTGGTGACGATCTCGAACTCCTTCAACACCGTGGAGACCCTCCCGCGCCGCCGCCTGGAGATCGTCGGGACGGCGGGGCAGCTCGTCGCGACCGACACCATGGGCCAGGACGCGGGTGGCCGTGTGGAGTTCCTCGACGCGGCCACCGGCGTCTCCCGGGACGTCGAGTTCGACCGGGGCACGTCCCCGTTCGCCGGGGAGCTGCGCGCCCTGGAGGCCGCCGTCACCGGCGGCGCCGGGTGGCGGTTCCCGATGGCGCGCGACCTGCGCCTGCTGCACCTGCTCCACGACGCGATCACCCCGGCGTCCCGGAGCGCCGAACCCCGGACCCTGG
Source organism: Kineococcus rugosus (assembly GCF_050871975.1). NCBI lineage: Bacteria > Bacillati > Actinomycetota > Actinomycetes > Kineosporiales > Kineosporiaceae > Kineococcus > Kineococcus rugosus. The sequence continues at coordinate 46,752 of NZ_JBJLSJ010000027.1, forward strand.
AGGCACGAGCGTGACCGGACCCGACGACTCGCACGTCCTGCGCGGGGTCCGCGCCGGCGAGCTCGCCCCGCTGCCCACCCGCGCCCACCGCCAGCACCGGGCCTACTCCTGCACGAACTGCGGGCACTGGCAGCGCTGGTTCGCCCACACCCCGCCGCCGGCGTGCCCGGTGTGCTCGGACGTCCGCAACGAACTGCCCGTGGACGGTTTCCGGTTCCTGCGCGAGACCGAGGTCGACGACCTCGTCACGACGTCGTGGCGCGAGGCCGTCCCCGGCGTCACCGAGTTCTGGTGCGACCCGGTGGTGGGCCTGGGGTCGCACGGCTGGGTCCTGGAGACCGCCGACGGCCTGCTGGGTTTCGAGGCCGCGCCGTGGTACTCCGCCGACGCGCTGGCCGAGCTGCGCCACCGCGGCGGCCTGCGGGTGCTGGCCTCCAGCCACGTCCACGGGTTCGGCGGGCTCTGGCAGCTGCAGGACGAGCTCGACCCGCCCGTCGTGTCGGTCGGGGTCCACGACCTCACCTGGACCAAGGCGTTCCGGGTGACCTGGCCCGCCGACGACCGCACCGAACTGGCCCCCGGCATCACGCTGCACCGCACCGGCGGCCACTTCCCCGGGCACAGCGTGCTGCACGACGCCGACCGGGGCCTGTTCTTCTGCGGCGACTCCCTGAAGATCGACCTCGACGAGCAGGGCAACGCCGCGGCCCTCAGCGCCCACAAGGCGTTCCACGCCCAGATCCCGCTCTCGCGCGCCGAGCTGCGCAGCATGCGCGAGATCGTCGGCGCCCTGGAGTTCGACACGGTGTTCAGCCCGTTCGAGTTCGCCCGCGGCGTCACCACCCGGCACGTCGTCGCGCTGGTGGACCACATGCTCGCCAACCCGCCGTCGGCCTCCCCCGTCCCGATGGACCTGCTCGACCGCGCCGTGGAGGTGTTCGCGTGAGGACCACCCACCGGCTGACCGTCGACCACCCCGTGGAGGAGAACGGCGACCACCGGGCCACCGAGCGGTTCCGCGACGTCCTCGGCGAGCGCGACCGGTTCCAGTTCCCGACCTACCGCCTGGACACCGTGGGGATCCCCTCCTGGTGGACGATCGCCGCCACCGGCAGCGCCGCCTCGGCCGCCATCGGCCACGGCTACGGCGCCACCGACGCCGACGCGCGCCGCTCCAGCTGGGGCGAGTCCGCCGAGCTGGGGCTGCTGCGCCGCAAGGTCGCCACCCTGGAGCACCGCCGCGGGACCCGCGCCGACCTGGTCGCCGAGTTCGGCGCCGACGCCGTGCTCGACCCGCCGTCGGTGTGCCTGGACGCCGGGTCCGCCTGGGGACCCGGTGCCGTGCTGAACTGGCTGCCGCTGCAGCGCCACGGGACCGGTGAACGGGTGTGGGCCCCCGCCGACGTCGTCCTGCGCGACGCCGACGAACTGCCCCCCGGGTTCGTGGACGACCTGCCCCGGCTCGTGACCCGCCACGGCAACGGCCTCGGCGCGGGCGACACCCTCGACCGCGCCGTGGCGCACGGCATCGGCGAGCTCCTCCAGCGCGACGGCAACGGCACCAGGTTCCGCGCGATGGACACCGGCGTCGTCCTCGACCTCGGCCCCGGCGACGAGCTCGTGCGGGACCCCGTGACGCGCGACGCGCTGGCGAAGTTGCGCGCGCAGGGCGTCCGCGTCGTGCCCAAGCTCGCCAACGACTGGTGGGGGATCGTCAACGTCACCGTCGTCGGCGCCGACGACGACCCGCTGCAGCCGGTCATGGTGACCGCCGCCGGGGAGGCCGCCCACCCCGACCGCGAGGTCGCGCTGCGCAAGGCCGTCCTGGAGTTCGCCGCGGCCCGCTCGCGCAAGGCGTTCACCCACGGCGACCTCGACGCGGTGCGCGCCATCAGCCCCGCCGGGTACGTCGACCGCTACGCCGCCGACCCCGCCACCCAGGAGGAACGCGCCCTGCGCGGCATGCTGGGGTGGCTGGAGCGCGACGCCGCGCAGCTGCGCGCGCTGCTGGAACCCGTCGTGCTGGCCGAGCGCAGCCGCCGCCGGTTCGACACCCTCCCCACGTGGAGCGCCCCCGAGGGCGCCGACGAGCAGCAGGCGCTGGCCGCGCACCTCGTCGGGCTGCTGCGCGAGCGGGGTCTCGACGTCCTCGTCCTGGACTGCTCCAGCGGCGGGGGGCCGGACGACGTCGCGGTCGCCCGCGTCGTCGTCCCCGGCCTGGAGGTCGAGATCGTCAGCTACGGCCGCATCGGCGAGCGCGGGCTCACCGACCTGCTGGAGCGCGGGGACGGGCGCACCGGGCTGCACGGCATCGCCGGTCTCGGCGTCCCGGGCCGCGACGGGGTGCCCGCGACCGCGGCCCCGGTCCACCTCACCGACGCCGCGCGCGAGCGCGTCGGCGGCCCCGCGTGGCTGGACCGCGCCGCCCTGGACCGGGTCCTGGGCGACCTGTACCCGCTGTACCGCGAACCGGCACTGCACGCGGCCGCCGTGGCCCGCGCGAAGGGATGGACGGCATGAGGATCTGCTTCGTGAGCCGCCGCTACTGGCCGGCCGTGTCCGGCATGAGCGTCTACGCCGAGAAGCTGCTGGAGGGCCTGGTGGCCCGCGGCCACGACGTCGTGCTGGTCTCGCAGTTCCGCGGCGACCCCGCCGGCAGCGCCGTCTACGGCGGCGGCCCGCCCCCCGCCGACCGCGTCCCGGCGGGCGTGCGGGCGGTGGGTCTGGAGGCCCTGGGCGAGCAGCGGGTCGCCGACGGTTCCGACGCCGACTTCGACGCCGACATCGCGACCATGCGGGAGACGGTGGAACGCCTGCACGCCGAGGAACCCTTCGACCTGCTGCACGCCCAGTACGCCTGGCCCACCGGCATGGCGGTGCTGGAGGCGTCGGCGTCCCTCGGGCTGCCGTCGGTCGTCAGCGTCCAGGGCGGCGACGGGCACTGGGTCGGGTTGTGCTGCCCGGCGCACTCGGTGGGCATCCGCACCGTGCTGGACCACGCCGGGGCCGTCCTCATCGGCTCGCAGACGTTCGCCGACGAGGTCGTGGAGCACCACGGCACCGACCCCGCCCGGTTCGACCTGGTGGGCGGGGCCACCGACACCGACGCGTTCACGCCCGCCGACGACACCGCCGCCGGGACGCTGCCCGCCGACGGGCCGGTGACGCTGCTGTTCCACGGCCGCGTCGACCGCCGCAAGGGCGTCCTGGACCTGCTGCACGCGCTGGCCGCGCTGCGGGCCGAGGGCCGCGACGTGCGGCTGCTGGTCTCCGGGATCGGGCCCGACGTCACCGCCGTGGCCGACCTCGTGGCCGAGCTCGGGCTCGGGGAGGCCGTCGAGCAGCGCGGGTACGTCCCGTACACCGGCGCCCCGGCCGTGTACCGCGACGGGCACGTGTTCGTCTCCCCCACCCAGTCCGAGGGTTTCTCCAACACGATTCTGGAGGCCATGGCCGCCGGGCTGCCGGTCGTGACGACCCGCACCGTGGGCGTCGTGGACTGCGTGCGCGACGGGGAGAACGGCCTGCTGCACGAGGTCGGGGACGTCGACGGCCTCACGGCCGCGCTGCGCCGCCTGCTCGACGACCCCGCGCTGGGGCCGAAGCTGGCCCAGCAGGCGCTGAGCGAGGTCCGCGACGTGTGGTCGTGGCCGGCCCTGACCGCGCGCGTCGAGGCCGTCTACGACCGCCTCGCCGGCACCGCCCCGGACACGGCGTGGACGGCGCTGGAACCGGCCCGGCGGCCCACCAGCACCGGCCGCGGCGTCGAACCGGCGACCGCGGACGCCGACTGCCGGTTCCTCGCCACCCCGCACCTGCTGTGAGGCCCACCCGGGTCGTGGCCGTCTCCCCGCACCTGGACGACGCGGCGTTCTCCGCCGGGGCCCTGCTGACCGGGCTGGCCGCGGCGGGCGCGCGGGTGCACGTGGTGACGGTGTTCACCGCGACCGTGCCCGACCCGGCGGGTTTCGCGCTGGCGTGCCAGACCGACAAGGGCCTGGCCCCCGACGTGGACTACATGGCGGTCCGCCGCGCCGAGGACGCCGCCGCGATGGCGGCCCTCGGCGTGCGGGGACACCACCTGCCGCTGCGCGAGGCCCCGCACCGCGGCTACCACAGCGCCGCGGAACTGTTCGGGGCGATCGCCCCCGGCGACGAGGACTGCCCCGCCGCCGTCGGGGCGGCCCTGGAGGGTTTCCTCGACCTCCTCGGCGCAGAGCACCTCGACGGGCCGGTGGACCTGCTGCTGGGCCCGCAGGGGCTCGGCGACCACGTCGACCACCGGCACGTGCGGACCGCCGTGGACGCCCTCGCCGGGCGGCGGGGGTACCCGCTGGCCCGCTGGGCGGACACGCCGTACGTGCTGCGCCCCGGGGCGTCGGCCCCCACCGGTTCCCCACGCCCGGCGGCGCGGGAGGAACTGGACGCCAAGGTCGCGGCCTGCGCCGCCTACGCCACCCAGCTGGGTTTCCAGTTCGACGGGACCGCGGCGATGGCGCGGGCGTTGCGGGAGTGCCCGGAGACGTTCGACGCGCCGGTGCCCTGAAGAGAACAATACATAATTCCTAGGCATTCTTTGGCCGACTAAGGACGCGAGTCGCGACGGCGATTGAAGAATGCACGTTGGATGGATAGTGAGATTGGCATCCCATGCAACAATAAGCCAGATGTGGCCATGTCGCGCATAACAAAGTCGCATTTGAAATTGACGAAAAGTTTCGGCTTCGACCAGATGTCGCCGAGGGCACCCGTTGACTTCGCGGTGAGCCGAACGCGACCGCCACGGATCTGGCCATCGATTCGATCCGCGATGAACCTATAAGGACTGACGCCGCCTAAGCGCTGCTTAACATTCTGGTCAAAACTGAGCCACGACAGTCGCTGGAGCGACGATCGTAAATATGCAACTCGCAGCGAGCAACTTACTGGTCATTTGCATGAAATAGCTCTTGTGCGACTTCATTGACCGGCTCGGGTTCTCCCTGGCGATCAAAGGTGAACAGCGCCATTCCGACAGTGTCGGCCCACTCTCTGCCTTGAGCCGTATAACCAGAGGCGGAGAAAAACAACAAAGCATCGCCATCGCGAGAAGCGCCACGGAGCTGTTGCAGTGGCGGCCGACCCATGGGCTTGCCATGAAGCTTCACCTGGGCGACTGCGCCGTCCGCCACGATGTCAATGCCGCCGTCCGGCCCGAGCTCTGTAACCTGTACGCCGGTGTAGCCCATGTACTCCATCCACTCTGCCGCCACCTCCTCGGCATCCCGGTATGTACGAATGAAGCGATGGGCAGGTCGTGGTCGTACGGCCATCGGCACAATCTCGACGGGTGGGACATTAACAAAATCGACCGTAGTTGCCACCGCCGAGTGGATTGCTGTCGCGCTGGCGTCCGACTTAGAACGGGGACGTGGGGAGCGTTTGGGTTTATCCGTCCGTCGCTTCGCCTGTCGAAAATAGGGCTTCGAGCTGCCTCGCGATACAGGCATCTGCTGAGCACCTGCAGCAGCCGCAATGGCTAAGGCGTAGGGCAGTTCAGTGAGGGTTATCGACTGACCGCGGCCGAGATCAAGAACGCCGCTTCCTACTGTGGCCCGCAGAGCAGGCGGACCCAACCTAAAGGTGTTGCCCTCCTGTCGAATGATGTAACCCTGACTCACGGCAATAATCAAAACTTCCGCAGTGTCGCCGTCGGTAGGGTAGAACGCTAGCAACCGCTCGTCCGGCCGGACCAGGGAGGAAGCGACCCTTTCGATGACCTGACCGAGATTCGGCGCAACACTGGTCACCTTACTCGATGTTTTGCCGACCAAACTCCAAGTGGTAACGACCGCCAGTAGCGCATCGACCTGTTGAGAAAGAGATGAGTCGGCGGACGCCAAACCGCCGATGTAGGCGGCCTGGGCTTTTTTCCAGGCGTCACCAGTCAGACCATGCACCGCCGCAATTGCAGTCCCCAGCTCCGCGCCATCGAACGTAGAGCGCACTGATTGCTGGACCGAAGGCGGGAACGTCGGACGCATAGGTGGTAGAGAGTTCTGATGATTCGTCGAGCCGAACCAGTCGCGCCAACCCATCCTGACAGGGTACCTAGTGTCAGTGACCGCGTGTAGGCTTCCTTACGAAGCTAGTTACATGCGCTAGGAACTTGAGAGCCGTTCTTCCCGCTTCCCTCAACCTAGTGAGGTCACCTCTAAGCCGAGGCATCGGAGCCAGCGGCCACCTCATTCGGTGGTGGACGCACTTTCACTCGCGAGAGAGAGCGCCGTACATCACTCCGGTGGACTTTTCTATGCCCCGGTGAGGCGGCGCAGCCGCAGCGCCAGCTGCACCTCCAGCGCCCGCTGCGGGGCCGACCAGTCCTCCCCCAGCAGCCGGCCGACGCGTTCCAGGCGCTGGGTGACGGTGTTGACGTGCACCCCGAGGGCTTCGGCGGCGCGGGCCGGGGAACCGCTCGCGGCGAAGTACGCCTCCAGCGTGCCCACCAGGTCGGTGCGGCGGCGCTGGTCGTACTCCAGCACCGGCGCCAGCGTCGCGGTGACGAACCCGCCCACGTCCCGCCCCTCGCCGACGAGGAGGCCGAAGAAACCCAGTTCGCCGGTGTCGGCGGAGTCCCCGGTCCGGCCCAGCGCGACGAGGGTCGCCGCGCAGCGGGCCGCCTCGGCGTGCGCGGTCGCGATCGCGGCGGGGTCGCGGACCGGGCCGGCGCCGCCCGCGGTCACCGGGCCGGCCCCGGCGGCGGCCAGGTCGCGGCGGACCGCCGCGGCCGCCGGCCCGGCGCCGGCGTCGGGCAGGCACAGCACCACGGCACCGTCGTGCGGGCCGGCCAGCCCGCCGCGTGTCGCGGCCAGGTGCGTCGCCGCGGCCAGCGCCCGGGACCGGCCGTGCTCGGGCACGAGGGCCACCACCACGGCCAGCGGCCGGTCCAGGTCGGCGCCCAGGCGGCGGGCCCGCTCCCGCAGCCCCTCGGGGTCGCGGACGGGGGACGTCAGCAGCTCCTCCAGCAGTTCCCCGCGCACCCGGCCCTCGGCCTCGCCGGCCGTGCGGCGGATCAGCAGCAGCAGCGCGGTGACCAGCGCGGCCCGCTCCAGGATCCGCTGGTCGGCCTCGGGCAGCTCCTCCTCGCGGTGCAGGACGAGCCCGCCCAGCAGTTCGCGGTCGACGGTCACGGCCGCGGTCCACCAGTTCCCCTCCCGCACCGTCCGGCCGGTGCTGCGGGCCCGCGTCAGGGCACCGGCGGGGTCGGGCGGCAGCTCGGCCCCCTCGCCGTCGCAGCGCCTCCCCCGGCCCTCCGGGTCGAGGACCGTGATGGAACCGCCGAGGGTGTCCCGGACGGCGGCGGCGACGTCGTCGACGCCCCCGCCGTGCAGGACGACGTCGATGAACCGGTCGTGCGCCCCGGCGGCCCGCTCGACCGAGGCGGTGTGCTCCCGCAGTTCCCGGCTGGTCGCCGACAGCTCCTCCAGCGCCGCCCGCGTCTCCTCCAGCAGGCGGGCGTTGTCCAGGGCGATCGCGGCGTGCGCGGCGAGGGAACCGAGCAGGGAGACCTCGGAGCGGTCGAACGTGCGCGCGGTGCGGTCGGCGGCGAACAGCACCCCGATCACCTGCGACCCGCGAACCAGCGGCACGCCCAGGATGGCGACCAGCCCCTCCTCCAGGACACCGCCGTCGATCTCGCCGGTGTGCCGGAACCGGTCGTCGTGGAAGTAGTCGGCGCAGGCGTACGGGGCCGCCGTCTGGGCGACCAGACCGCCCAGCCCGGCGCCCATCGGCAGCCGCAGCGCCTGGAACCGGGCCGAGACCGACCCGTCGGTGACCCGCATGAACGTGTCGCCCCGGGCGGGGTCGTTGAGCGTCAGGTACGACACGTCGGTCCCCAGCAGCTGGCGGGCGCGCCGCACGATCGCGGTGAGCACCGAGTCGACCCCGCGCAGGGCGGCCAGGTCGCCGGCGGTGTCGAACAGCGCGGACAGCTCCGACTCGCGGCGCCGGCGGGCGGCGAACGCCTCCCGGACCTCCAGGGCGAGCAGCTTCGCCCGTTCCAGCTCGGCCAGGTCCGCCGCGTCGGCCCCGGCGGCGCGGGCCCGCACCAGCGGGCGCTCGTACTCGATGGCGGCGGCGTCCTCGAGCAGCAGCTCGAGGAACTCCGCGGCACCGGTCCCGGTCACGGCGGGCATTCTCGCCGGTGCGCCGGTCAGTGCGCGCTCCAGCCGCCGTCCATCACCAGCGACGTCCCGGTGACGGAGGCGGCGGCCGGTGAGCACAGCCAGGCGACGGCCTCGGCGACCTCGGCGGGCTCGATCAGCCGCTTCACCGCGGCCGGGGCGAGCATGACCTGCGCGACGACGTCGTCCTCGGACATCCCGTGCAGCCGGGCCTGGTCGGCGATCTGCCCCTGGACCAGCGGCGTGCGCACGTAGGCGGGGTTCACGCAGTTCGACGTGACGCCGTGGGCGGCGCCCTCCAGCGCGACGACCTTCGACAGCCCCTCCAGCCCGTGCTTGGCGGTCGTGTAGGCGGCCTTGTAGGCCGAGGCCCGCAGCCCGTGGATCGAGCTGATGTTCACCACCCGCCCCCAGCCGCGCGCGTACATGTGCGGCAGGGCACCCCGCAGCAGCCGGAACGGCGACTCCAGCATCAGCCGCAGGACGAGGGAGAAGCGGTCGGCGGGGAACTCGTGCACCGGCGCGACGTGCTGGAGGCCGGCGTTGTTCACCAGCACGTCCACGTCGAGGTCGAGGGCGTCCACGGCGTCCAGGTCCGACAGGTCCACCACCAGCGCGGTGCCGCCCACCTCCTGCGCCACCGCGCGCGCCGCCTCGCCGTCCCGGTCGGCGACGACGACGGCGGCCCCGGCCTGCGCCAGGCGCACGGCGCAGGCGCGGCCGATGCCCGACGCACCGCCGGTGACGAGGGCACGGCGCCCGCCGAGGGGTTCGCCGGTGGGTACGCCGGGGGGTTCGCTGACTGCCATGCCGCGACGCTAGAGGCCCCCCGCGGGGTTTCCCAGGGCGCAGCGCACACAACCCGCGGCCTGGCGGTGGTGGGCGCCCACACCCGGGGCCCGGCCCGCCGGTCGCCCGGACGTGTCGGCCCGGCACACGACGGCCACCTCGAAGGGGGTCCCGGAGCACATGGTGGCCGGCGCGACGCGCTCCTAGCGTCGGAGCAGCAGTTCCCTCGACGAGGAGAGACCCCATGTCCGCACCTGCGCACCCCCAGCGGGGGTTCGGCCGCGTCGTCGGCGCGAGCCTCATCGGCACCACCGTGGAGTGGTACGACTTCTTCCTCTACGGGTCGGCCGCCGCGCTCGTCTTCCCGGCCCTGTTCTTCCCCGAGAGCTCGGAGTTCGCCGGCACGCTGCTGGCCTTCGGGACCTACGCCGTCGGGTTCGCGGCCCGGCCGATCGGCGCCCTCGTCTTCGGCCACTTCGGCGACCGCGTCGGGCGTAAGAAGCTGCTGGTGATCTCGCTGCTGATGATGGGCGGCGCGACGTTCGCCATCGGCCTGCTGCCCACCTTCGCCACCGTCGGCGTGCTCGCGCCGGCCCTGCTGGTCACCCTGCGCCTCGTCCAGGGTTTCGCCCTCGGCGGGGAGTGGGGCGGGGCCGTCCTGCTGGTGTCCGAGCACGGGAAGCCGGAGAACCGGGGTTTCTGGTCCTCCTGGCCGCAGGCCGGTGCCCCGGCCGGGAACCTGCTCGCCACCGGCGTCCTGGCGCTGCTGGCCGCGTTCCAGTCCGACGCCGCCTTCGAGAGCTGGGGCTGGCGGATCCCGTTCCTGCTGTCGGCGGCCCTCATCCTGGTCGGGTTGTTCGTCCGGCTGTCGGTCAGCGAGTCGCCGGTCTTCCTGGAGGCGCAGCGCGTCGCGGCGCAGCGGGCCGCGGACAGCGGCGTCGCGGAGACCCCGCCGCTGCTGACGGTGCTGGGCCACTACAAGCGGGAGGTCCTGGTGGCCATGGGCGCCCGGATCGCCGAGAACGTCTCGTTCTACCTGCTGACCGTCTTCAGCCTGTCGTACCTGACCAAGGCCCAGGGCGCGGAGTCGTCGTTCGGGCTGAACGCCCTGGTCGTGGCCTCCCTGGTGCACCTGGTGACGATCCCGCTGTGGGGCGCGCTGTCCGACCGCATCGGCCGCCGCCCCGTCTACCTGTTCGGCGCCGTCGGCACCGGCGCGTGGGCGTTCGCGCTGTTCGGCCTGCTGGACGCGGGGAACTTCTGGGTCAGCGTCGCGGCCATCACCGTGGGCCTGCTGTTCCACGGGGCGATGTACGGCCCGCAGGCGGCGTTCTTCGCCGAGCTGTTCGGCACGAAGTCGCGCTACACCGGTGTCGGCATCGGCTCGCAGCTGGCCTCGCTCGTCGCCGGGGCGCCCGCGCCGCTCATCGCCCTGGCCCTGCTGGGCAGCTTCGCCGACCCGAACCCGACGGCGGTCTCGCTGTACCTGCTCGGGTGCGCCGTCGTCACCGTCGTCGCGGTCCTGGCCTACGGGGAGACCCGCACCCGCGACCTCGCCGCCGACCACGCCGTCGTGCTGAAGGGGGCCGAGCGGCCGGTCGGCCACGTCTGAACCCGGTGGGGGCGGGTGCGGAGGCGCCCGTCCTCACCCGGCCGGGCGCGGCGGCGCCCAGCGCTGCAGCGGCTCCGCCGCCCGGGCCAGCACCGGCCCCGGGGTCGCGCTCAGCGCGGCGTCGCGCACCGCGACGGCGAGGGGGTGGGCGAGCTGACCGACCGCTCCCACCGAGCGGGACCGGCGGGCCACCCGGCTCGTCCGGCGACGGCGGTCCCGGTCGTAGCGGGCCAGCGCGGGGCGCAGGTCGCCGCCGCCGCGCGCCCCGCGCAGGAGCACGACGAGGGTCGCGGCGTCCTCGATCGCCTGCCCGGCCCCCTGCCCCAGGTCCGGGGTCATCGCGTGCGCGGCGTCACCGAGCAGCACCGTCCGGTCCACCACGAACGACCGCAGCGGCCGGCGCAGGTCGTGGACGTCGTGCCGCAGCACCGCCCCCGGCGGGGTCGCCGCCAGGCACGCCGGGACCGGGTCGTGCCAGGTCCCGAACCGCTCGCGCAGCGCGTCGAGGTCGTCGGCGGCGCCGTCGGCGGGCCCCGGGGGCGCTGCGGCGGTGGCGAACCAGTAGACGCGCCCGTCGGGCAGCGGGACCACCCCGAACCGCTGCCCGCGCCCCCAGGTCTCCCCCGCCTGCCCGCCGACGTCGAGGGCGCCGGCGGTGACGCCCCGCCAGGCGAGGTACCCGGCGCGGCGCAGGCCGGTGTCCAGGCCCAGGGCGCTGCGGCTGCTGCTGCGCAGGCCGTCGGCGGCGACGACGAGGTCGAACTCCTCCGCACCGCCGGGGGTGCGCAGCACCGGCGCCCCGTCGGGCGAGACCGACGCGGCCGCACCGGTCCGCAGCGTGCCGTCGCGCAGCGCGTCGAGCAGGGCGCGGTGCAGGTCCGCCCGGTGCACGCTGCGCAGGGACGCGACCGCCGCCGGGGGCAGGGTCGTCATCCAGCGCCCCGAGGGGCGGCGCTGACCGGCGCGCAGACCCGCGACGCCGGCGCCGGTGACGGCCCGCACCCGCTCACCCAGCCCGATCGCGTCCAGCGCGGCGAACGCGTTGCCGGACAACGTCAGACCCGCCCCGAGCGCGCCGGCGTCCGCGCGGCGCTCGTGGACGCGGACGTCGTGCCCGTCCCGCTGCAGCCCCGCGGCGAGCACGAGGCCCCCGATGCCCGCCCCGACGACCGCCACCCGCACGCCCACCGCCGTGACGCTAGTGGACCCGGCCGGCGGCGCCCCGGCGGCCCGGTGGGCGATGCTGGACCGGTGCCGAGCCCCCGGGGAACCGACCACGCCGACGGGACAGCCGGCCTGCCCGCCGCCCTGCTCGACCTCGCCCGCCGGCTGCCCGCACCGCCGGTCCTGCGCAGGCACTGCCAGGGCCTGGCCGTGCTCGACGCCATCGCGGCCGAGGACTCCGTGGACCGGTACTACTCCTTCGACGCCGCCTGGGGCACCGGCGAGCAGCTGGCCTCCATGGACGACGGCAGCGGGAACTCCTGGTCGATCACCTTCACCCCGGCCGGGGCGTGGCTGCGGGGTTTCGACCACGAGAGCCCGGTCAGCCCCTACGCCGAACCGTTCGACCTCGACTGGCGCGCTGCGGTCCCGGCGCCGCTGCGCCCGGCGGCCACGGAACCGGCCTTCACCGACGGGGACCTGCCGCTGCTGACCCTGGCGTGCTGGTGGCTGGACGCCGACGCGGGCGGCGGGGGACCCGCGGAGCCGCGCTGGCACCCGGTGCGGTTCCGCCGATCGGTCCCGTCCGACGTCGACGACGGCAGCCGGTGGCTGCTGGCCGAGCTGGACACCGACCCGGACGCCTACGTGAGGTTCGCCGCGGAGTACCACGAGACGGACCTGGACCGCGCCGACGTCGCGCACGTCCTGGCGCTGCGGCCCCTGGACGAGGGCCTGGTGCGCCGGCTCAACCCGGCGCGGACGCTGGCGGGGCTGGCCGGGGACGTCGCGCGGATCGGCTACCCCGGCCCCTGACCCGGCCCCTGACCCCCTCCCGGCCCGGGGGGTGCGGCCGGCCCCTCACGCCCCGGGCAGGAACAGGCAGAAGAGGTGCCCGTGCGGGTCACGCATGACCCGCACCCCCGGTGCGGGCTGGTGCGTCTCGACGCCGGCACCCAGGGAGACCGCCCGGGCCTGCTCGGCGTCGAGGTCGTCGACGAGCACGTCCAGGTGCGCCTGCATCGCGACCCCGCCCTCGCGCGCGGGCCAGGTGGGGGGCGTGTCACCGGGCTCGCGCTGGAAGCTCAGCCCCGGCCGCTCCTCCTGCGGGCTCCGCAACCGCACCCGGTCCGGGTCGGAGGAGACCACGCTCCAGCCCAGCAGGGCGGCGTAGAAGGCGGCCAGCCGGCGCGGGTCCGGCGTGCTGAGGACGACGGCACCGAGGGGAGCGGTCACCGGGACATCCTCCCGCCGCCGGGTCTGGCAGCATCCGCACGTGCCGCCGCTCCGGGACGCCGAGCTGACCGCCCTGACCCCCGCCGACGCCGGGGAGGTGCTGACCCTGCAGCGCGCCGCCTACGCCTCGGAGGCGCAGCTGTACGCCGACCCCCTCCTGCCGGCCCTCACCCAGTCGCTGGAGGAGCTGCGGGAGGAGCTGACCGCCGACGGCGGGTACGGCCTGCGCCTCGGGCCGCGGCTCGTCGGGGCGGTGCGCACCCGGGTGCGGGGCGAGGAGGTGCACGTCGGGCGGCTGACCGTGGTCCCCGACCTGCAGGGGCGCGGCCTCGGCTCGCGCCTGCTGGAGGCCGCCGAGACCGGCAGCGGCGCCTCGTGGGCCGTCCTGTTCACCGGCCACCTCAGCGTCGCCAACCTGCGCCTCTACCGGCGGCGCGGGTACCGGGAGACCCACCGGACGTCCCTGCGCGAGGGGGTCGACCTGGTGCACCTGCGCAAGGACCTGCGCGAGGACCTGCGCTGACGGCACCCGCCGGACGCGGCCGTCAGTGGCTGCGCCGGCCCCGCTGCGACCTCAGGACCGGGGGCAGCAACCGGTCGGCGACCACGCCGGTCGCCACCGAGAACACCGTCTTGTGGAGCACGTCGACGGCCAGTTCCGCGACCGGCCACGTCGCCGGCGGAGCACCGACGCCGGTCGCGTTCTCGACCGTCTGGTCGAAACCCAGGCGCACGACGGCGTGCCAGGCGTTGGCGTGCGCCCCGCGGATGCCGGTGGCCGCCCACACCCCGCGCAGCGCGCCCAGGGTCGCCGCCGTGCCGTAGTGCATGACGTGGTTCCAGACCACCGGTGTCGCCGCGTCGCCCGGGTCCCGGCCCAGCAGCGCCAGCAGCGCGCGCGCCGGGACGTGGGAGTCGCGGCGGTGCGTCACGGCCTGCTCCAGCTTCTCCCCCACGCTCATCACGGCCCCGCCGGCCAGTCCCGCCACGGCTCCCGCACCGGCCGCCCGCAGCACCGCGGCGGGCCGGGAGCGGGCGCGGCCGAGGGGTTTCGCGAGGTCCATCGTGGTCACCGGTCCCGGGGGGTCGTGGACGTCGTGCCGGTCGACGTCCTGGTGGACCCACCGTGCCCGCGGGTGGCCGCGGGCGCCACCGCGGGCCCGGTTGCGCTGGCAGGCCCGCCCGTCCTGACGCACAGTGGGGCCCTCGGGGTCGAGCCACCGGCCCGTCTGGCGGAGGCGGCCACCGGCCGCGGCGGGGAGGCGGCACGTGCGGGCGATGGTGTACCGGGGGCCCTACCGGGTCCGGGTCGAGGAGAAGGCCCCACCCAGGATCGAGCACCCCAACGACGCGATCGTCCGGGTGACGCTCGCGGCGATCTGCGGGTCGGACCTGCACCTGTACCACGGGCTGATGCCGGACACCCGCGTCGGGACGACGTTCGGGCACGAGTTCATCGGCGTCGTCGACAGCGTCGGCCCCTCGGTGCGGAACCTGAAACCCGGTGACCGGGTCATGGTGCCGTTCAACATCTCCTGCGGGTCGTGCTTCTACTGCGCGCGCGGGATGCTCGCCAACTGCCACAACGTGAACCCCAACGCCACCGCCGTGGGCGGCATCTACGGCTACTCGCACACCACCGGCGGCTACGACGGCGGCCAGGCCGAGTACGTGCGGGTCCCGTTCGCCGACGTCGGGCCGGTCGTCATCCCGGAGTGGATGCACGAGGAGGACGCGGTCCTGCTCACCGACGCCACCGCGACGGGGTACTTCGGCGCCCAGCTCGGCGACATCCGCGAGGGCGACGTCGTCGTGGTCTTCGGGGCCGGCCCGGTCGGGCTGGTCGCGGCGGCCTCGGCGTGGCTCATGGGCGCCGGCCGGGTGATCGTCGTCGACCACCTCGACTACCGGCTGGAGAAGGCGAAGACGTTCGCGCACGCCGAGACGGTGAACTTCGCCGAGCACGACGACGTCGTCGTCCACCTCAAGCGGATCACCGACCACCTGGGCGCCGACGTCGCGATCGACTGCGTGGGCGCCGAGGCCGACGGGAACTTCCTGCAGCACGTCGCCGGGGCCAAGCTGAAGCTGCAGGGCGGTTCGCCGGTCGCGCTGAACTGGGCGATCGACGCCGTCCGCAAGGGGGCGACGATCTCGGTGATGGGTGCCTACGGGCCGGTCCCGAACGCCGTGAAGTTCGGCGACGCCATGAACAAGGGCCTGACGCTGCGGATGAACCAGTGCCCCGTGAAGCGGCAGTGGCCGCGGCTGTTCGAGCACCTGCGCAACGGGTACCTGCGCCCGCGCGACCTGGTCACCCACCGCATCCCGCTGGAGCACGTCGCGGAGGGGTACCACCTGTTCTCCTCCAAGCTCGACGGGTGCGTCAAACCCCTCATCGTCCCCACCGCCGCCTGAGGAGCCCGCCATGGCGTACTGGCCGCAGAAACCCCCGCTGCCGGAGACGGTCGAGCAGTTGCGCGCCCGCATCCCCGGCTGGGGCGCCGACCTCGACCCGAAGGACCGTCCCGCCGTCCCGCAGGAGGTGTTCGACCCGGAGGCGTACGGCGCGCACTGGGAGTTCCCCGACCGCCAGCCCGAGCGGTACGGCCCGCGCGAACGGTCCATCGAGCACGCGTTCCTGCCCCCGGTGTTCGGGACCAGCGCCCCGCTGCACGGGGTGTCCGGCCGGATCCGCCGCCTGGCGTACGACCGGTTCAGCGAGGCCCGCAACGCGCACTGGCTGCTGCTCATCGCCGCCGACCGCGTCGACGCGTTCGAGGGTCTGCTGACCTCCGCCGCGCGCGGGCGACCGGACGACCCGGTCACCGAGACCGGTGTGCTCGCCGAGGCCACCGGCCACCCGGTCCGCTCCCGCGCCGGGCGCGTCGACACCCACCACCAGTGGATCGACCCGCTGATCGTGGGCGGGCCGTGGGTGGCCGCCGCGGCCGGGGTCGCCGCGGGTGCCACCGCCGTGGTGCGGCGGGCGCGCCGGAGCCGGTAGGCACGCCGCCGCGCCGCACGCAGGGCCGTCCGGGGGACGGTGGGCGCCCCGGGCGGCCGCCCGGCTCAAGGCGCCCGGGAGCGGGACCGACAGTCCGGGCGGGGGACGGACGGTCCGTCCCCGGTCGGGACCGCGGAGTCGTCGTGAAACGGGTCGTGTCGAGCACCGCCGGCGTCCTGCTGGTCGCCGTCGTCGGCGCCGGCGCCGTCACCGGTTCCCTGCTGGCCCGGGCCGACGCCGCCCAGGGCAGCTCGGCCGCCGGGGCCCGCTCCGCCGCCCTCCGGCTCGCCGCGGTCCGCCTCGACCTGTGCACCGGCGTGACCGAGCTGGCGATCGCCCGGGTCCGGGAGGGCGGCGAGGGCGACGGGCAGCTCGACCGCGACGCCGCGCAGGCGCGGTGGGAGACCACCCACCGCGCGAGCGCGGCCACCCTCGACGACCTGCGCCGCGGCCCGGCCGGCGGGGACGCGGGACGGGCCCGCGCCGCGCTGACCGAGCTCGGCGCCAAGGGTCCCGCCGACGTCGGCAGCTTCCTCGCGGACTACGCCAACCCCGTCCTGGACGTCTGCCTGAGCGCCGAGTCCGTGGGGGGCCGTGCGGTCGACCCGCTCGAGGCCGCGCTGTCACCGCTGGACGAGCTCATCGCCTCGACCGGGTACCAGCAGGTGGAGTTCGCCGCCGCCGAGGCCGCCCTCGGGATCGGCGCGCACGACCGCGACCTGACCGACTGGCTCCGGTCCCAGGGGTACGCGGTCGCCGGGCAGCCCCTGGTGACCGGCGCGGTCGAACCCCGCCTCGTGCCCCCGGCGGCGGGGTCGCGCGAGGAGCCGGGCGTCGCGGGACTGCTGGCCGACCTGCGCCGGCAGGACCCGGCGATCGCCCGCGAGGTGCTGGCGCTGGCCGCCGGCCCCGACGGCACCGCGCAGGAGTCGGCCTCCCGCTGGACGTCCGCGGTCCTGGACGGGACGGAGCGGTCGAGCCGGCCCGTCGCCCCCGGCGACCTCGCCGTGAGCGGGTCCCGGCTGGCCGCGGCCCTGCACCGCAGCGCCTCGACCGGCCTGGCCGAGCGCGTGGACCGCCTGGACGCGGACCGGGACGCCGCCACGCGCTGGGCGCGGCTGTGGCTCGCCGTCGCGGTCCTCGCCGGTGCGGGCACGCTCGGCGTCCTGGTCCGGGTCGTGCACGTCCGCCGCCACCACGAGCGGTTGCTGCAGGCCGTGGCGGGCACCGACCCCCTGACGGGGCTGGCCAACCGCCGCGCCCTGGACGAGCGCACCGCACCCCGCTTCGCCGACCGCGAGACCGCGACCCACGCGGTCCTCGCCCTGGACCTCGACGGGTTCAAACCCGTCAACGACACCTACGGGCACGCCGTGGGCGACGAGGTGCTGCGCGCCGTGGCCAAGCGCGGCCGGGCCGCGCTGCGCCCCCGGGACGTGCTGGCCCGCACCGGCGGGGACGAGTTCGTCGTCGTGCTGCTCGACCTGCCGCCGCAGGACGCCGCGGCGACCGTGGCCCGCGTCGCGGCGGACCTCGAACGCACCCTCGCCGAGCCCCTGCACCTGGGGACGCTCACCGTCCGCGTCGGGGTGAGCGTCGGGTCCGCGCTGCGCGAGGGCCGCGGCGACCTGCCCGGCACCATCGCGATGGCCGACCGCGCGCTGTACGACGTGAAGCGCTCGCGCCCGGGGCGGGTCGCGCCGCGAGAGGGCTGACCCCGCCGGGGGGACCACCGCGGGACCTACCCTGCCGGGGTGGACGACGAGGAGCTGTTCGCCGAGCTGACGCGGCGCCTGCGCGAGCACGTCGACCCCGACGTGCGCTACGTCGAGGGGGCGTTCGTGCTGCACCGCTGGGACTTCGCGACCGACCAGTTCCCGGACGGCACGGTCCTGGACCCGCCGCTGCGGTTCCACGTCACGCCCCGGCAGCTCGGCGCCGTCTGCCGGGACACGGCCTCCGACGCCGTCAGCGCCTTCGGCGGGCAGGCCGAGCAGGCCGTCCTGAACCTGCTGCTGGCTCACCTGGACGAGACCCTGGAGGTGGGTTTCGACCGCGCCCCCGGCCGGCGGCACGTGCTGATCGAGCCCTACCTCGCCTTCGTCGACGACCCCGCCGTCCCCGACCAGCCCCTGCCGCCGTTCGCGTGGTGAGCCCGGTCCGAGGTCGAGCCCGGTCCCGACCGTCCCCTCGGCTCAGCGGACGGTGAGCACCTCGACCGCCGGGTCCGTCAGCCCTTCCGCGCGCGCCCACGCCACGGCCTGCGCGGCCGGCAGCGGCCGGGCGAAGAAGAACCCCTGGAGCTCGTCGCAGCCGAGGGCGCACAGCCGGTCGGCCGCCGCGACGGTCTCCACGCCCTCGGCGACCACGACCAGCCCGAGCCGGTGCGCGAGCTCGATGAGGGCCGAGACGATGGCGTCGGCCTGGGGGTGGGTGACGAGCTCGGCGACGAACTGCCGGTCGATCTTCAGCTCGTGGACGGGCAGGCCCCGCAGGTGGACGAGGCTGGTGGACCCGGCCCCGAAGTCGTCGACGGCGACGCGGACGCCGCGCTCGCGCAACTGCGCGACGGTGGCGCGGGCCCCGGCGGGGTCCTGGACGATGGCCGTCTCGGTGATCTCCAGCACCAGGTCGGCCGGTGACCAGCGGGTCAGGGCGAGGGCTTCCTCGACGATCCCGAGCAGGCCGGGGTCCAGGCTGACGGCGGAGACGTTGACGGCCATCGTGGTGCGCAGGCCCGCGGCGCGCCACGCGGCGGCCTGCCGCAGCGCGCTGAGCAGCACCCAGCGGGTCAGGGCGTGGATCAGGTGGGTGCGTTCGACGACGGGCAGGAAGTCGGCCGGCATCAGCAGCCCGCGGGTGGGGTGCTCCCAGCGGACCAGCGCCTCGAAACCCAGCAGCCGGGCGCCGTCGCCGGAGACCTTCGGCTGGTAGTGCAGGACGAGCTGGTCGCGCTCCATCGCGGTGCGCAGCTGCCCGAGCAGTTCCAGCCCCCCGGTGGAGTGCGGGTCGCTGGCGGCGTCGTAGCGCAGCACCCCGGCGCGCGAGCGCTTCGCCGCGTACATCGCGACGTCGGCGCGCTGCAGGAGTTCGCCCAGGGTGTGCCCGTCGGCGCCGGCCACGGCGATGCCGATGCTGCCCTGCACGTCCAGCGGGACGACCCCGGCGTGGAAACCCCCGACGCCCAGGCCCGCGAGGACCCGTTTGGCGACGACCTCCAGCTCGGCGTCGGACCCGGGGTCGGCGACGAGGACGGCGAACTCGTCGCCGCCGAGCCGGGTGACGACGGCCGCCTCGCCGAGGGTGGCGCGCAGCACGCCGGCGACCTGCACGAGGACCTCGTCGCCCGCGGCGTGCCCCAGGGTGTCGTTGACGTCCTTGAACCCGTCGAGGTCGAGCAGCAGCAGCCCCGGCCGCCCGCCGCGGGCCAGCAGGGGTTCGGCGAGCTCGTGCAGGGCCCGCCGGTTGCCCAGCCCGGTCAGCGGGTCGGTGCGGGCCAGGTCGCGCAGGACGCGGTCGCGCTGGCGGACCAGCACGGTCAGCGCGACGGCGGCGGCCACCGTCACCAGGACGGCGATGGTCCAGGCGGTGGTGGCGGCGGTCACACCGCTCCATCGGCACGCGCCGTCACCACCTGAACCCCGCCTTGCGCCGGACGGGTGACGCCGATCGGGTCAGCCGGCGGCCGGGACGCTCCAGCGCACCAGCACCGGGCGACCGTGCTCGTGGCCCAGCTCGCCCCACGTCCCGGCCTCCAGCGCGAACAGCGCCCCGGCCGTGGGCGACAACCCCAGCCAGCTCGCGAGCAGGACCCGCAGGAAGTGCCCGTGGGCGACGAGGACGACGTCGGCGTCGCGGCCCGACCCGGTCACCAGGTCCTGCGCGCGCCCGAGCACCAGCCGGGCCCGCTGGGCGACCTGGTGCACCGTCTCCCCCGGGGTGGCGCCGGGCACGACCCCGTCGTGCCACACCGACCAGGGCCGGCCCAGCTCGGCGGAGATCTCCGCGGTGGTCCGGCCCTCGTAGCCGCCGTAGTCCCACTCCACGAGGTCCTCGTCGGTCCGCGGGTCCCGCAGCCCGGCCAGCTCCGCCGTGCGGCGGGCCCGCTGCCGGGGGCTGACGAGCACGGCGGCCACGTCGCGGCCGGCGAAGACGGGGGCCAGGGCGCGGGCCCGGTCCTCCCCCTCGGCGGTCAGGGGGACGTCGGTGGTGCCGGTGTGCTGGCCCGACAGGCTCCAGGCGGTCTGTCCGTGGCGGACGACGAGGATGGACACCGCGCGAGGCTACTCCCCGACCCTGTGCGGCGCGGGGGGACCGGACCCCGGCCGAGCGGCGGCGCGGGCCGTGGTGACAATGTGCCCCGTGGATCCCTTCGCCGACGTGCTGACCGCCAACGCCGAGTACGCCAAGACCTTCGTCGACGACGGCCGCCCCGGGGTCGCCGGGGTGGGTCTGGCCGTCATCACCTGCATGGACTCGCGCATCTCCCCGCTGGAGATGCTCGGGCTGGGCAAGGGGGACGCGAAGATCCTGCGCAACGCCGGGGCGCGCGTCACCGACGACACCCTGCGCACCCTCGTCCTGGCGCACTACCTGCTCGGGGTGCAGCGGGTGCTGCTGCTGGCGCACACCGACTGCGGGATGACGAAGAACACCGACACCGACGTGCACGCGAAGGTGCTGGCGCAGGGCGTCGACTCGCGCAGCATCGACTTCCGCACCATCGCCGACCAGCGCGCGACCCTCGTCCACGACGTGCAGCGCATCCGGTCCTGGCCGTTCCTGCCGCCGGCGATGCCGGTCGCGGGCGGGATCTACGACGTGCGCACCGGCGCGATCGAGATGGTCGTGGCCGCCGACGCCACCGCCGAGGCGCTGCCGGGCGCCTGAGGCGCGCCGGCCGCGGCAACCCGTTCGCCGCGACCCGCGCCGCGGTCACCCGCCCGCGGGGGCTGGTGGAGCAGGGCCACCGCGGGGCTCCGGAGCTGCTGGGGTCCGGGGTGGTGCCGGTGCGGGTCTCCGCCCCGGAGGTCACCCCCGACGTCGTCGCGGTCGGTGCGGCCGTCGCCTTCCGCGCCGCGCTGGAGGACCCGGGCCCGGCACCGGCCGAGGTCGCGTCCACCACGTCCGGACGTCCACCGGCGCCCGCGGCGGGACCCGGCTGGGCCAGGATGGGGCCGTGCCCGGGCCCATCCAGTCCATCGAGCGGGCCGCCGCGGTGCTGCGGCTGCTGGCCGGCGCCGGTCAGGGCCTGGGCGTCGTCGACATCGGCAACGCGCTGGGCCTGGCGAAGACGACCGCGCACGGCATCGTCCGCACGCTCGTCGACGTGGGGTTCGTCGTGCAGGACGAGTCCGGGGACTACCGGGCCGCCCCGGACCTGGCCGACCTGGGCCGCCCGCGCATCGACGCGAACGACCTGCGCGCCCGCGCGGTGAACTGGGCCGACTCCCTGGCGAGCCGGTCCGGGGAGTCGGTGCGGCTGGCGACGCTGTCCCAGGGCCGGGCCCTCGTCGTGCACCACGTGTTCCGCCCCGACGACAGCGCCCAGGAGCTGCGGACGGGGACGTCGCTGCCCGCGCACGCGTGCGCGCTCGGCAAGGTCCTGCTCGCCTCGGCGCCCGTGCGGCCGGGGGGCCGGCTGGCGGCCATGACGGCCCGCACGGTCGTGGACCCCGCCGCGCTGCGCCGGACGCTGGCCGCGGTGCGGGAGCAGGGCTGGGCGCTGGAGGTGGACGAGCTGGAGGTGGGCGTGGCCGGGATCGCGGCCCCGGTGCGCGACCTCGGCGGCCTCGTCGTGGGCGCGCTGGGCATCGAGGGCCGCACCGAGCGGCTCGTCGACGGGCGCGGGCGCCCGCGCGCGGGCCTGGTCCCGGCGGTGCGGCAGGCCGCGCGGGCGATCTCGCGCGAGCTGGGGGTGCGGGAGGCGTGAGCGGCCGCCCTGGTGCCGGTGATCGCCGGCACCCGATGATGGCCGGTGTGAGCGACCGGCCGGAGCACCAGGGGTACGTGGTCGCGATCGACCAGGGCACCACCTCGACCCGCTGCATCCTGTTCGACCACGCCGGGCGCCTGGTCGCGGTGTCCCAGCGCGAGCACCGGCAGCACTACCCCCGGCCCGGCTGGGTGGAGCACGACGCCGCGGAGATCTGGCGGGCCGTGGCCCGGCTCGTCCCGCAGGCCATGGCGCAGGTCGAGGCGACGCCCGCGGACGTCGTCGCGATCGGCATCGCGAACCAGCGCGAGACGGTCGTCGCGTGGGACCGGCGCACCGGGGACCCGGTGGGCCCGGCGATCGTGTGGCAGGACACCCGCACCGCCGACCTCGTCGAGGAGCTCGCCGCCGACGGCGGGGCGGACCGGTTCGCCGGCCTGTGCGGGCTGCCGCTGACGACGTACTTCGCCGGGCCCCGGATCGCGTGGCTGCTGCGCGCCGACGCCGGGTTGCGCCGCCGCGCCGAGAACGGCGACGTGCTGTTCGGGACGATCGACTCCTGGCTGGTGTGGAACCTCACCGGCGGCCCCGACGGCGGCCGCCACGTCACCGACGTCACGAACGCCAGCCGCACGATGCTCATGGACCTCACGACCCTGGACTACTCCCCGCGGATGCTGGAGGTGTTCGGGATCCCGCGGCGGGCGCTGCCGGAGATCGTGGCCAGTTCCCAGGTGTACGGGCGGGCGCGCGCCGTCGTGCCGGGCGCCGTCCTCGGTGCCGCGCTCGGGGACCAGCAGGCGGCGCTGTTCGGGCAGACGTGCTTCTCCCCCGGCGACGCGAAGTGCACGTACGGCACGGGCAGCTTCCTGCTGATGAACACCGGCACGGAGATCACCCGGTCCTCGCACGGGCTGCTCACGACGGTCGCCCACCGCATCGGCGACGAACCGCCCGTCTACGCGCTGGAGGGTTCCATCGCCGTCACCGGCGCGCTCGTGCAGTGGTTGCGCGACAACCTCGGGCTCATCTCCACCGCCCCGGAGGTGGAGACGCTGGCCCGCACGGTGCCCGACAACGGGGGCTGCTACTTCGTGCCCGCGTTCTCGGGGTTGTTCGCCCCGCACTGGCGGGCCGAGGCCCGCGGGCTGCTCATCGGGCTGACGGGTTTCGTCACCAAGGGGCACATCGCGCGCGCCGCGCTGGAGTCCACGGCGTGGCAGACCCGCGAGGTCGTCGAGGCGATGGACGCCGACTCGGGCCTGCGGCTGAACTCGCTGCGCGTCGACGGGGGGATGACGTCGAACAACCTGCTGATGCAGACCGTCGCGGACGTCCTGGACGCCCCGGTGGTGCGGCCCATGGTGAGCGAGACGGTGTCGCTGGGCGCGGCGTACGCGGCGGGCCTGGCGGTGGGTTTCTGGCCGGACACCGAGGCGCTGCGCCGGCGCTGGCACCGCGCCGGGCAGTGGGAACCGGCGATGGAACCGGGGGTGCGGGACCGGGGGTGGGAGGACTGGCAGGAGGCGGTGCGGCGCACGTTCGGGTGGATCCGGCACTGAGCCGCCGGAAAACCCCTCCCCCCGCCGCCGGTGTCCCTGCCACCCTGTCCCGGTGCCTGACCTGTTCACCGCCCACGCCGACGCGTGGGCCGTCCTGAGCGGTGCCCGCCCCGGCGGGGCCGTCGCCCGGTTCCCCGGTGTCCGCGCCGCGTGCAGCGGGATGCCTGCGCCGCAGTACAACGGCGCCGACGTCGTGGACCCCGCCCTGGCCGATCCCGGGGAGGTCGCGGCGTGGTTCGCGCGGCGGGGCACGCCGTGGGCGTGGCGGGTCCGCGCCGGCACGGACTGGGGCGGGGAGCTGGTCGTGCGGCAGCGGCTGGCGGGCGTCGACGCCGCCGGGTTCGCGCCGGTGGACCTGCCGGCGGGGTGCGCGGTGCGCGTCGCGGGCGCCGGGGACCTGGACGCGCTGGCGGCCGTGGACGCCGCCGCGTTCGGCGGGGAACCGGCCGCGGTGCGGCCCTGGTTCGCGGGGCAGCTGCGGACCCCCGGGGTGGAGGTCGTGCTCGTCACCGGGCCCGGCGGGCCGCTCGCGGCGGCGTACGCGGTGCGCTCGGACGGGGACGCGGGCCCGGCGGTGCTGCTGGGCGGGGTCGGGGTCGTGCCCGCGGCGCGGCGGCGGGGGGTGGCGGCGGGGCTGTCGTCGTGGGCGCTGGGGCGGGCGTTCGCGGCCGGGGCCCGGTTCGCGCACCTGCAGCCCGACGACGACGCCGCGGCCCGGGTGTACGCCCGGCTGGGGTTCGTCGAGGGGCCGGGGCTGGAGGTCCGGGCGCCGCGGTGAGCGGCGCCCGCGGGCTCACGCCGGGCGCAGGTGCCGGCGCGGCAGCGGGCTGGAGTACACGACGCTGGTGGTGACGGCGCCCAGGGTCGCCAGTTTCCCGGTGAGGCGTTCGAGGTCGCGCATGGAGCGCGCCAGCACCTTCAGCACGAAGCAGTCGTCGCCGGTCACGTGGTGGGCCTCGACGATCTCCGGGGTGGTGTCCAGCAGGTCGTGGAACGGCTTGTAGTTGCCGGTCGGGTACGCCAGGCGCACGAAGGCGGTGACGGCGTACCCCAGCGCCTCGGGGTCCAGGGTGGCGCTGTAGCCGGTGATGACGCCGCTGTCGGTGAGCCGGCGCAACCGGTCGGCGGTCGCGCTGGCGGACAGGTTGACCGCCCGGGCCAGGTCGGCGACGCTGGCCCGGCCCTCGCGCTGCACCTGCTCCAGCAGGGCGTGGTCGGTCGCGTCCAGGGCGGGCCGGGGATTCGTCGTCACGGCGGCGAAACTACCGTCGATCCCCCGGCGGCCGGGCGCGAACGCCGCCGAACGCCCCTGGTCGGGCGGTTCCCGGGCCGGTTCGATGGAGCCATGACGAACGAGATGACCGGCGAGAACCCCGCGGTGGCCTTCTTCGCCGCCCAGCTGGCCTTCCAGACCGACCCCGCCGACCTGGCCGCGGCCCGCGCCGCCGGGGAGGCCCCGGTGGTGCTGGACGTGCGCTCGGCGCAGGGCTGGGCCCA